>NZ_WHIZ01000023.1:0-27002 GCF_009372125.1 Thermococcus sp. 101 C5 | reverse complement strand
TAATGTGTTATGGTCTGAAAATCCTCCTCAGAGTCAAATACTGTTTAAATAACAGGGGGTGAAACTAAACACGCCCCTGAAAAAAAGTCCCATTATAAGGCAATACGATAAGCTTAAATATGCAAATTTTTTTACATATATATGAAGGTGAGTGTTATGACCAGAATAGTCTTGACTACTGACGAAACTCTAACGAGCACATACCACGACGTACCTCTGCTAGACTTTCTCGGCTGTGCACCCTACGACAAGCTCCCGAAGTGGGTTTTCAGGTTTTTTGACACCCAGTTGCCCGATGAGAACGGCGTTCTGACTCAAGCGCCCTACGGCCTCAGGAAGGTCGAGGCGGCCCTTCTCCGGGACGGCTTCAGAAGGGACGAAGTGGTAGTCGCCCACCCGCGCAAGGTTGAGCAGTTCATAGACAAAGACACCACGATCGTTGCACTCTACGAGATGGATCCTCTCGGTCTGGGGCCGGTCAGCATGATGTTCACAAACGGCGGCAAGTGGACGAACTACACCAAAGTCAAGTTCATTGAGCTCGTGGAAAGGATAAACCGCATAAGGGAGACCAAAAAGCTGGACTTCAAAATCGTCGTCGGCGGGCCGGGGGCTTGGCAGGTTGACTTCAGAAGGGAGGAGAAGGAGAAGCTGAGGATAGACCACGTGGTAATCGGAGAAGTCGACCACGTTGCTGGGGAGCTCTTCAGGGACATCGAGAGCGGGGGCGCCGACGAGACTATCTTTATCAAGGGCTGGCCGCGGGTCGAGCAGATCCCGACGATAGTGGCGCCCTCGTATAAGGGTCTCGTCGAGGTGATGAGGGGCTGTGGAAGGGGCTGCCGCTTCTGCGAGCCGAACCTGAGGGTTGCCCGCCACATACCGCTGGAGAGGATAGAAGAGGAGATAAGGCTCAACGTAAACTCTGGAATCGATCACGCCTGGTTCCACAGCGAGGACGTGTTCCTCTACCGCGTCGAGGATAAGAAGAACTTCTACCCGAATGCTGAGGCCGTTGTTGAGCTGTTTGAAATAGCTAGAAAATACACGAAGAACGTGAACCCGACCCACGGGGCCGTTGCCGGTGCCCTGGCCGCTCCAGGAATGATAGAGGAAATCTCCCGCATCGTTGACGCTGGTCCGAATCACTGGATAGGCATTCAAGTCGGCTTTGAGACGGCCTCGCCGAGGCTCATCGGGAAGTACATGAACAACAAGATGAAGCCCTTCTCACCGGAGGAGTGGCCCTGGGTTCTCCTCAACGGGACGTACGTCTTCAACAAAAACTACTGGTTCCCTGCATACACAACGATTCTGGGATTGCCTGGCGACACTGATGACGACGAGATAATGACTGCCCAGCTAATAGTCACGATGGAGAGGGAGCTTGAGGAGAAGCTCGGTAGTAGAGCGCACTTCACTGTGACGCCACTGGCATTCGTTCCGATGGGCATGCTCAAGAACCAGGATTTCTACCAGATCGACGAGATGATAACCTACGGCCAGTTCCTCCACCTCTACTACGCTTGGAAGCACATGATGAAGGAAGTCACAAGGGGCCTGCCCGCAGTTATGAAAAACAACCCATTCCTAATACCTTTCTACCCGCTGGCGAGGCTTGGAACTCGGATCGTCATAAGGCAGATAGAGAAGTGGGGCAAAAGTAAGGGCTACGAGGTAAAGCCTCTTGAGCCGCTCGATATTCGGACTGAGGTAGAAGAACACCGCGGGTATTCTCAGCCGAGCCTTATGGAAGCTTATTGAGCGGGCAAAAAAGTTATACACCTCAAGTTAGAACTATGATTTAGGGGATGAAAAATGAAAGTTGCCCTTGTCAGGACAAACCCGGGAAAGAGCGGATATGCATCGGCTTACGGATACATAGCTCCTCCGTTGGGGATCTTATCTCTTGCCGGAGCCATTAGGGAAGTCGCCGAGGTAAAGGTCATAGACGCGGAGGCAAGGGGACTGGCGGAAGAGGAGACCGTGGCGGAGATAGAGGCATTTGACCCAGACATTGTGGGCTTCACAACCATAGCATCCACCTATGTGAATCCCTCTCTGAGAATCGTTAGAAGAATGCGAGAAGAGGGGCTTGATTCTTTTGTGGTCTTCGGAGGTCATCACTCGACCTTTACATATCCTCTCGTTCTACGCGAAGGGGTCGATGCAGTAGTTATAGGAGAGGGAGAAAACACGTTTCAGGAGCTGGTTAAAGCATTGAAGGAGAGAGGGAGCATAAGAAATGTTAAGGGGATAGCTTATGTGGAAAAAGGGGACGTGAAAGTCTCCTACCGGGAGCCAATCGTTAACCTTGATGAGCTTCCAATGCCCGCCTATGACCTTGTTGATTCAAAAACATACAGGGCAACAATTCTCGGGGAAAACGCAAGGATAGCCTCTGTGGAGACTTCAAGGGATGCCCTTACAACTGTGAGTTCTGCAGTGCCTCGGCGATGTGGGGGCACGCATGGAGATTCAAGAGCAATGAGAGGGTAATTGAAGAGCTGGGCTTCATAAAAAGCCTCGGCTACAACTGGGTTTTCTTTGTTGATGATAACTTCGTTGTTCCCTTCAAATATGAAGAGAGGCTTAAGCTTCTCGATGCTATAATAGAGAACGGGCTCAACGAGATTAACTTTATCATACAGATAAGGGCAGATATAATATCAAAACATCCCGAAATTGCCAAAAAGCTTGCGGATGCAGGTGTTAGAGTTGCTTTTATGGGAATTGAATCTGGAAGTGAAGAAGTTCTTAATAGCATGAGAAAGGGGTTAAGAAAGAATGACACACTGAGAGCTGTTCAACTGCTCAGCGAGCAGGGAATAATCACTTATGGCGGAGTCATTATTGGAGCACCCTACGAGTCAAGGAAAGACAGAAAAGCAACTTACAAGTTCGTTCAAATGCTCGGTGATCATGGTTTAGATGCCCTCCAGATATCAATATACACTCCACTGCCTGGCAGTGACTCCTTCTATAAGGCACTCAAAGAGAGGTCTCTTTTGACACTTAATTGGGATCTTTATGACGTTCTACGACCGGTAATCAGAACAAAAGAAAAGCTCTGGAGGCTGTACTTTGAAAGTAGGGAAAAGACGTATATGTTTTACTTCAAGAAGTGGCTTCATAGCGTTATGGGGAAAGCTGAGGAGTATTCAAAGCCCGTTCTGAGCAGCGCTAAAGGCTACGTTGTCCGAAGGATGCCTCACTACATAAAGAACTTTCTGAAGCTTCCAGTGGAGAGCTTTCTTGTTCAGAAGAGAATATTAAACTCCGCGAAGAAGCTTGACGAGAGCACTATTAGAATTCTCGAAGAGGTTTATACGCGTCACGTCATGGCTTATCTAAGAATGTTTCACGAAGCTATGAACCAGAAAAGGAAAACAAAAGTCTAAAGGGTTATTCCACATACTCCCGTTTATTTCCCCCCATAACTTTCGGAAATTTCCGAAAGTTTTATAACTTGAAAGCACGATAAAGGTTTTGATGAGGCATGAAAGCCTTCATACTACTAGTCACAAAGGGAGATAATAGTGAAATTATGAAAAGCTTGAATTCCTTTCCATGCGTATTAGAAGCGCACAGGCTTTATGGAGATTACGATATAATCGTTAAAGTTAAGGTACAAGATATTCATGAGCTTTCAAAGCTCAAGAATAAACTTTTGAATGAAAGCTCAGCTTTGTATGCTGAAGTGCTGATCATTGAGGAGGGATAATGGTGGGAGTTGAGGAAGCTAAAAGGATCATGATGGAGCACTTCGCAAATACCGCAAGAAAATTCGGGCTAAGCGAGCTCTACGGATATATATACGGAGTTCTCTTCTTTGAAGACGAACCGTTAAGCCTCGGAGAGATTGCCGAAAGAACGGGATATTCGCTTTCTCACGTGAGCACCGCACTGAAGCTCTTAGAAAATATTGGACTTGTAAAAAGGATCAAAAAGCCAGGTGACAAAAAGGCGTATTACACTGCAATAAAAAACATCCAAGAGTGGAGAAAAGAGGCGTACTACAAAAAAATAGAGGAAGACGTACGGCAAACCAGAGAAAACCTTCTCAGGGCATTGAAAGAAGTTGAAAATGAAAAAAGCGAGGAAGCAGAGAAAATAAAGCAGAGAATAGAATTTGCCCTCCGGAGAAATGCCATCGCAGAAAAAATAATAAACATTTTCCTCAAGCATGAAGACGAACGAGTGTTACAAGCTCTCCTCGAGTGCCTCGAAGAAAAGCTAAATAGTGAAAACCCTTAAAAACGAGCCAAGAATAATTAAAACGGTGGTTAAATGAATGAACTGCTAGAAGCTTTGTGGTACATTCTCCCAGCGTATTTTGCAAATGCCTCCCCAGTGATCTTCAAAGGCAAAACACCAATGGACTTTGGAAAGAGTTTTGTCGATGGAAAGAGAATTCTTGGTGATGGGAAAACCTGGAGAGGCTTTTTTGGGGGACTCTGTGCAGGGGTTTTAGTTGGGATTATCCAGTATTACCTCAAGCCCGATTTCTACGGCTCTTTTTCTCTCGCCTTAAAGCTTGCCTTTGCGCTCTCCTTTGGAGCCCTTCTTGGAGATCTAGTCGGTAGCTTTGTCAAGAGACGGGTAGGCATGGAGAGAGGTTATCCAGCAGTTGGTCTCGACCAATGGGGCTTTTTAATCTCAGCATTGGTTTTAGCTTACCCGATAAAAACCCTCACAACCGGACAGGTTCTGTTCCTTCTCGTTGTGACTCCATTCATTCATTGGGGAGCTAACGTTTTAGCGTACAAGCTGGGATGGAAAAGCGTTCCATGGTAAGCACTTTTGTTTTATGCTAAACCTTTTATAAAACACTGACGATAATTTTGAGTGGTGGGAAAATGAAGATAAGAGTAAGGTATTTTGCCCGTTTTAGGGAACTGGCTGGGACGGGAGAGGAAGAAATCGAGCTTCCCGAAGGGAGCAAGATAAGAGATCTCCTCGAGAAGATAAAAGAACTCCATCCAAAGTTCAAGGAAGAAGTCTTCGGCGAGGATTATGACGATAATGCAGACGTGAATGTTTCAAAAAACGGTAGATACGCTTCCTTCGATGAGGAATTAGAGGATGGAGATATTGTTGCTCTCTTTCCGCCAACGAGTGGTGGATAACATGCTAACGGAAAGAGAACTGGAAAGATACGACAGGCAGATTAGGATTTTCGGTGTTGAAGGGCAAGAAAAGCTCAAGAAGAGCAAGGTAGCCATTGTAGGCGTTGGGGGACTTGGAAGTCCTGTGGCATACTATCTTGCTGCTGCAGGGGTAAACCTTTTGCTTATAGACGAACAGCTACCGGAGCTCAGCAATCTGAACAGGCAGATTCTCCATTGGGAAGAAGACCTAGGAAAGAACCCAAAGCCAATATCAGCTAAATGGAAGCTCGAACGCTTTAATTCCGATATAGAGATTGAGACCTTTGTCGGAAAGCTGACAAAGGAGAACATAGAAGAAGTTCTCAAAGACGTTGATGTTATTGTTGATTGCCTAGATAACTTCGAAACGAGGTATCTTCTGGATGAATTCGCCCACAAAAAGGGAATCCCCCTCGTCCATGGAGCTGTTGAGAGTCTTTATGGACAGGTAACTACAATTATCCCCGGAAAAACCAAAAGTCTAAAAGAAATTTTTCCTGTTGCACCAAAGAAAAAAGAGAAGTTCCCTATTCTGGGAGCAACAGCTGGAGTTATAGGGACGATACAGGCAGCAGAAGTTGTAAAGCTATTAACCGGAAAAGGAGAGCTTTTAACGAACAAACTTCTCATAGTTGATTTAATGCACAATTCCTTTGAGGTGATAGACCTTGAAGATTAAGCTGTTTAAAAAGCCTGATGATTTTGACATTGCTAAAGCAATTGAGCTTGTTTCATCCCCGAAAAGCGGGGGAATCGCCATATTTCTCGGAAAAGTTAGAGACGAAAGCCACGGCAGAAGGGTTAGAAAGCTCGTTTACGAGGCTTACGAGGAAATGGCGATAGAGGAAATGAAAAGAATTCGCGAAGAGGCACTAGAAAAATTTCCGATATTAGATATGGTAATATGGCATCGGTATGGGGAGCTTGAAGTTGGGGAGAACACAATTCTCATAGTTGCCGCTGGAAAGCACAGAAAAGAAGCATTTGAAGCCTGCATTTGGACTGTTGATGAAGTGAAAAAGAGAGTACCAATTTGGAAGAAAGAAGTGACAGATGAAGGTGTTTTTTGGATTGAAGGAGAAAAAGCAGTGCCAGACAAAAAGGTGCATTAGAGTCCTTTTTTAACTATTATTTATTGTTAACTTGAAACTACAGAAAATAGTAAAATTGATAAAGCTTCTTATGGTGTAGTTAATGGTGATTAAATGGAGGTTAGTGGTAACGATGGGGCCTTTAATAAGGCTCGAAACATCGTTACATTCGCAAAACCTCCATGGGTGGAAAGAGAGCACAGTGGAAAGCTAGAAAGACTTATACTGCAACTTGGCTCAGGAAAGGGAGTGTTTTCAGAAGTTGAAGGGATACCCCGCTCAATCGGGTGCATTGGCAACAACAGATTTATTCTCCGGGATACTCCTATGGAACTCGATCTGATAGAGAGTGTAATAAGGGAGTTCGCAATGATTTCTGGCAGAGACCTGTACCTAACAAATTATGATGAATTATCCATCCTAGAAGAAGTTTCGCACTTTTCCGTGACACTCCCAATTGAAAACGTCTATCCCGTTGTTAGAATTGAAGACTTCAAGAAGGCATCTTTTTCCACAGATGTTAAGCCTATTGTAGAAGTTCGATATTCTAGAAGAAATATGGAAAGGCTTCAAGACATAGAGGGAGCCCACGCAATTCTTCTTATGATCAAAGGAGAGGAAATTTGGAGTATTAAAAATTTCTCGTTCCCGTGTGAGGTTTATATTGACGTTCTCTTTCCGGGCTCACTGAGAAAGGTAGATTTTGATTTAATGGAGGCTAAGAGAATATTTAAGGCACACATGACGTTTCATCCATGTTTAAGCGGCACGCTGGCTATAACCCCAGAAGGCTTTGCCCTCCCTTGTCCCCTTTTGCGGAATTTTATAGTAGGAAACGTGAAAGAGCTAAACCTAAAGCAAATACTCAGAAAGCGCAGATTGAAAAAGTTCTGGAAACTGAAAAAGGAAGATATAGATGGATGCAAACTTTGTCCATTTAACTCTACATGTCATGATTGCAGAGCACTGGAATACTACGCTTCCGGCGATATAATGGGGCTGGAATACTGCCCGTTAGACCATCCCTCGAGACATAACGTCCAAAAAGGTTTTATGTACAAAAAATTAATTTAATGAATGGTGATGAGAATGGTTAAGATAGAAGTTGTTGAAGTAGAAAAACCAGAAGGAGTAGAGTGCATCATTGGTCAGGGAAACTTCTCAATCTTCACCGTTGATGACTTGGCTAGGGCTCTTCTCACAGCGGTTCCGGGAATAAAGTTCGGGATTGCTATGAACGAGGCGAAGCCACAGCTTACCAGATACACCGGAAACGATAAAGAACTAGAAGAATTGGCCGCAAAGAACGCTCTAAAGATTGGAGCAGGCCATGTTTTTGTGATACTCATGAAAAACGCCTTCCCAATAAACGTGCTCAACACAGTAAAGAACCACCCAGCAGTGGCTATGGTATATGGCGCCAGTGAGAACCCCATGCAAGTCATAGTAGCCGAAACAGATCTTGGACGCTCTGTACTCGGAATAGTAGATGGAAAAGCAGCAACCAGAATTGAAACCGACGAACAGAAGAAGGAGAGAAGAGAGCTTGTTGAAAGAATTGGCTACATTATAGACTAAACTTTTTTAATCTTTTCTTCACTTCTGTTCTTTAGGTGAAAACAATGAGGCTAGTGTTTGTAACGTCTAACAGGGGAAAATTAGAGGAGGCTAGAAAGTATCTATCGCCTTTGGGCATAGAAGTCGTGCAGAAAAGCATAAGCTACCCCGAGATACAGGCAAACACTCTCGAAGAGGTTGTTGCCTTTGGAGTAAGCTGGCTAAGGGATCACATAACAGGGCCGTTTTTTATAGATGACTCGGGGCTTTTTGTTGAGGGCTTAAATGGGTTCCCCGGAGTCTATTCCGCTTACGTTTACAAAACCTTAGGAAACGAAGGGATTCTCAAGCTCATGGAAGGAGTTGAGGATAGGAGGGCATACTTCAAAAGCGTTATAGGGTATTACGACGGGGAGCTCCACATATTTACCGGCGTTGTGCATGGAAAAATAATCAACGAGAAACGCGGTGGTAAGGGATTTGGGTTCGACCCAATATTCATGCCGGAAGGCTATGACAAGACGTTTGCCGAGATGGAAATAGAGGAAAAAAACAAAATCTCCCACAGAGGACTAGCCCTAAAGGAGTTTACACTATGGCTAAAAGAAAATCTTAAAAAGGATTGAACGACAATAAAGACAAATGTTTATTGAAAATCTGGCGATTATGGGGGATTTGTATGGACGAGATAATAGACACACTTGATTTAAGACTGCTTAAAGAGCTTAAGGAGAATTCGAGGGAGAATATAGCCAGTTTAAGTAAAAAGCTGGGCATTCCAAGGACAACTGTCCACTATAGAATAAAGAAGCTCGTAAATGAGGGTGTCATAGAAAAATTCACCATCAAACCCAACTACAAGAAGCTAAATTTGGGGACTACAGCGTTCATTCTCGCAAGGTATGAGCCCGGTTCAGGGCTAACACAGAGGGAAGTCGCTAAAAAAATAGCTCAAATTGAAGAGGTTTATGAGGTCCACATAATTGCCGGAGAATGGGACCTTCTGATAAAGGCAAGAGCCTCTTCGGCTGAAGACATAGGAAGAGTTGTAATCGATAAACTTAGAGAGATAAAGGGTGTCGGGCAGACCGTGACCATGGTTTCCTTTGTTACCGTGAAAGAAGAACTCTAGTGCGGGCGATGATTAGCGTTCTCCTTTCTGATTTTTTAATGATGAAGTAGCAAGAAATGAGCCTGCAAACAAAAAATCTTTTATTTTTATCAATTTTTCTCAGTTCTCAGATTGTTCTACGGCTAAACAGAAACAGAGAAAATTGGTGGGGGCGCGGGGATTTGAACCCCGGTCCGCGGGTTTCTCCGGGTCAGAGCTCCAAAGGCTCATCCCCAATCAGCAAACCCGCTCGTCTTCACACCTCTGGAGCCCGCGATGATGGACCAGGCTACACCACGCCCCCGTCAATAACACTAAAGCCAACACCAATTTATAAACTTTACTTTTTTCTTCTGAAAGTATCACCCTTAGAGCGGGGGGAGACCAGATAACAATAAAAACCAACAACTTTGAAAGAACTTCCAGAGAACGCTTGTGAGTTTTAGAACTCTCTCCGGGAAAATACATGCTGCCCAAGCCCTACTAGTTTTTTATGGATGGGATTATCACCGCTACGGGTAACGCAAACTTTTGGTTGGTAACACTAGTATTAAGAAAATCATTTAAAATATGTTACTCCACTGCAGATAGGTGACACAATGTCCATCCTTAACAAGCTTGTAAGTGAGAGAAAAGCAGAAGACATACTCGAATATGCAAGGGAATTTCATGGGCATGTCTGTCCCTATCTAGCTCTTGGGATAAGAGCATCGCTAATTGCAATGGACGAACTGGGAGTCGGAAGACTTGACTACTCGGAGAGTGTAGATGAGAGCATTTTGGCAATAGTCGAGGTTAACAGTTGCTTTACCGATGGTGTTCAGGTAACCACCGGATGCACACTTGGAAATAATTCCCTAATTTACTTAGATATCGGCAAAAATGCGTTAACTCTTGTTAAACGTTCAACATGGGAAGGAGTTAGGGTTTATATAGATGCCGAAAGACTTGAGAAATACTATCCTCCCGGAGCAAAAGAGCTTTTCAACAAAGTTATAAGAGAAAGAAAAGGGACAGCAGAAGAAAGAAAGCAGCTTAAAGAGCTTTGGGAAAAGGCTGCAAAGAATATGCTCCATATCCCCCGAGAGGAATTTAAAATAGAGCACGTTAATGTACCCCCAATTGAACAGGCTCCCATTTTTGACAGTATCCGCTGCTCAAAGTGTGGAGAACTCACAATGTCGAGAAGAGTGGTTTATGTCGATGGAAGGCCCTTCTGCCTAAGGTGTGCCGAAAAAGAGTACTATGCCGTAGTTGGAAGGGGCATAGTCAGAATTAAGGGGAGGTAAGCAAATGCAGTTTTACATCAGTCCAATAGGGATAATAAAATCCCCGTACAAAAGCAAAGCAGAATGTCCCACTCAGGGGAAGTTTTCAAAAGAAGTATTCACAATAGAAATTTTTCAAGAATTTGAAGAAGGACTGAGAGACATCGAGACCTGCACACATTTAATAATCCTCTACTGGCTTGATAAAGCTAGGAGAGACGTATTAATAGCGATACCTCCACATGATAGAAGAGAACACGGCGTTTTTGCTACACGCTCTCCACACAGACCAAATCCCATAGGCTTTGCAGTTGTAGAGCTCATAGAAAGAAAAGGTAGGAAACTAATAGTGAGGGGGTTAGATGCCATTGACGAAACACCTGTTATTGACATTAAACCTTATTCTTCAGACCTAGACTGCGTGGAAAACGCAAAAATTGGGTGGTTCGAGGAGGGAAAAAAGAATGAAAGCTAAGGTACTTATTCCACTCATAGTTTCGCTTTTACTGGTATCTGGATGTTTGCAGAGTGCGTCAGTTAAAGGAACAGAAACAGTGACTGTAAAAGACCTCGCTGGAAGAGATGTCGAAGTCCCAGGGAACGTTAAACGAGTAGTTGCAGCCGGTCCCGGAGCTTTGAGGATCGTCGTGTATTTAAACGCCAGCGACAAAGTGGTAGGAGTTGAAGACTTCGAAAGGCTCCGCGAGTATGGAAGGCCCTACATTCTGGCACACCCAGAACTTAAAGAGCTTCCAAGTATTGGACCCGGCGGCCCGGGAAAGCTCCCCAACTTAGAGGCACTGCTTAAACTGAAGCCGGATGTAATTTTCATGACTTATGTGGACGCCAAGACAGCCCAAGACATTCAAGAGAAGACCGGAATCCCCGTTGTTGTGCTCAGCTACGGAGAACTGGCAACATTTGAAGATGAAGAGCTCTTTAAGTCTTTAGAGCTCGCAGGCAAAATCCTTGGAAAAGAAAAAAGAGCTCAAGAGGTTATCAACTTCATTAAGTCCCTCCAAGAGGACTTATCAAAACGTACAGAAAATGCCAGCAGTCCAAGCGTTTACGTTGGAGGGGTTGGATACAAAGGAACACATGGAATTGAGAGCACTATTGCCAAATACCCGCCTTTTGTAGTGCTTCATGCCAAGAACGTTGCCGACGAGCTCGGAGAGGGACACAAATTCATTGACAAAGAGAAGCTCTTAGAGTGGGATCCAGAATACATATTCATCGATGAGGGCGGGCTGAGTATAATCCTCGACGACTACAAGAAAAATTCAGAGTTCTATGAGTCGCTAAAGGCCGCGAAAAACAAGAACGTCTATGGAATTTTACCCTACAACTACTACGCAACAAACATAGGGACTGCCCTCGCAGACGCGTACTTCATTGGAAAAGTCCTTTATCCAGAGAGCTTTAAAGATGTAGACCCCATAGATAAGGCAAACGAAATATACGAGTTCCTAGTGGGCAAACCAGTATACGAAATACTTGCCGAGCAGTTTGGAGGGTTTGGAAAGATTGACATCTCAAGCGGAAGTATTGAAGCTTTATCATCCCAGTGAGGCCCTATGGAGTACAGAGAGTATACTGCAAAAAGAGTTTTAGCCGGGATTGTTCTCCTTCTTCTTTTGCTTATAGTTAGCATATATGCCATTTCACACGGTGGATATGAGCTTTCGGCTCAAGAGATTTACCGGGCAATGGTCGGAAAGGGGGACGAAAAAGCGTATCTAGTGGTCTGGAACATCAGGCTTCCAAGAGTCATTGCAGGAATCCTCGTAGGCGCTTCTTTAGCAGTTTCGGGGGCAGTAATGCAGGGAGTACTTAGAAACCCCCTTGCAAGCCCCTTTACTATGGGAGTTTCACACGGAGCAATGTTTGGGGCATCTTTGGCAATTATCCTGGGAGCCGGATACTCGGAAAGCTCGGGAAGAGTTATTTTAACCAGCCCATACACTATAGTACTATTTGCCTTTCTGGGGGCCATAAGTGCTACCCTTATAATTTTATTCCTAGCAAAGCTAAGAGGTCTCAGTCCAGAAGCCATTATACTTGCTGGAGTCGCAATGAGCGCCCTTTTTACGGCCTTAACAACCCTTGTCCAATACCTCGCAGACGAGCTCCAGCTGGCAGCGATGGTGTACTGGAGCTTTGGGGATATTGGAAGAGCAACATGGAGAGAAAACACAATACTTGTGGGGGTTTTTGCCATTGTTTTTGGATATTTTATTCTAAGATCTTGGGACTTAAACGCAGCCGTCATGGGAGATGATGTAGCGAAATCTGTAGGAATTGAGATTGAGAAAGTACGGCTAACGCTAACCTTCCTCGCAACTCTGGCAACAGCAACGAGTGTCGCATTTGTAGGAGTTATAGGATTTGTAGGTCTAATAGCTCCCCATATGGTCAGACTTTTATTTGGGGAAGACTATAGATTCCTCATTCCACTCTCCTGCCTGTTAGGCGGACTACTACTTCTTACAGCAGATACGCTCGCACGGCTGACATTTTCACCAATGACTCTTCCTGTGGGTGTTGTAACATCATTTCTTGGTGCCCCAATGTTTATATATCTCCTCATACGGATGGAGGGGGCCAGATGAAAGTTATAAGAGTTGAGAACCTTAAATTTGCATATAATGGTCTAAATGTCTTAGAGAACGTATCCTTAGAAATTGAACGTGGAGAGTTCGTGGCAGTATTAGGCCCAAACGGAGCTGGAAAGAGCACTCTGCTAAAATGCATTGCTGGACTTCTCAGGTGTGAAGGTATTGAGATTTTAGGGAAGCCCCTTGAGCACTATTCCCGAAGAGACCTCGCAAGGATAATAGGATGCGTACCACAAAGCGTAAATCCCGGGTTTATGAGAGTCTTTGACATTGTTCTTTTAGGTAGAAAACCATATATGGGTTTTAAACCCTCTGGAAAGGACATCAAAATCGTCAATGAGACCCTCAAGAAACTCGGTATTCAGCACCTTGCTTTAAAGCCTGCCAACAGGCTTAGTGGGGGAGAGCTGCAAAAGGTAAGCATTGCCAGAGCTCTAGCCCAAGAACCGGAGATACTACTAATGGACGAGCCAACAAACAATCTTGATCCAAAGAGCCAGCTTGAAGTCATGAAGATAGCCAAAGAATTCGCAAAAGCGGGCAAAGTCTCGATAGCGGTTATGCATGACGTCAACCTAGCTCTACGCTTTGCCGACAGGTTTATCTTTATGAGAAACGGCAAAATAATAGCAGATGGAAAAGAGGAAATCTTAAAACCCGAAATTTTTGAAAAGGTTTATGAAATCAAAGGATTCGTCGGCAAGCTCTCCGGAATCCCCGTATTTATAGCCGACCCACGGAGTTGAAATCCCACAAAAGAAATCCAAAATCTTAAAAGACCATACAGTTAAGGGCAAACATGATGAAAATAAAGCTTCCAAATTCATATTTCGAAGAAGCCGAAGAGAGCATAAGGTTAATCTGGAGAAACACCCTCTACGCTGATTTTGAGAAATCTCTCCTTGAGAAAGCCATTAAAAGGAAATTCAGAGTAAAACCTGAGATTCATGTTGAAGATGGTTACCTTATGGTGAATATTGAAAACGAAGAGATTGAGAAGTTTCTCGCATTCTTTATCCAGAGCCACCTTGGGGAATTTTTAAGGAGCAGATACACGAAAAGGAAAGTCCTATACGTCCACGAGGGGATGGAAGTTCCTCTTCTGGGATACAACGGGTTTGGTTTAATCGACAGGGGCACAAATCTAATCCAAGTAAGGGGTTCGACTGGATGTAATGTCTCGTGCATCTTCTGCTCCGTTGATGAGGGGCCCTATTCCAGAACAAGGCTCCTTGATTACGTTGTCGATGTTGACTATCTGGTGAAATGGTTCGATGAAGTTGCCAGATTCAAGGGCAAAGGGCTCGAAGCCCACTTAGACGGGCAGGGAGAACCCCTGCTCTATCCATTCATTGTAGAACTCGTCCAGGGGCTAAGAGAAAACCCAAACGTCAGCGTAATCTCGATGCAGAGTAATGGAATACTGCTGAACGATAAGCTCATTGAGGAGCTTGCAGAGGCAGGGCTTGATAGGGTAAACCTCTCAATTCACTCCCTCGACTCCGAAAAGGCAAAAATGTTAATGGGGATGAAAGACTACGACCTCAACCATGTTTTGGAGATGGCCGAGGCACTTGTAAATGCCGGAATTGACGTTCTTCTGGCCCCGGTAATAATCTTTGGAATAAACGACAATGAAGCTGAAGCTTTTATAGAGTTTGCAAGAAAAATCGGTGCCGGAAAAAGGTGGCCCGCTCTAGGCTTCCAGAACTACGTCCCCTATAAGTTTGGGAGGCATCCCACTGTGAAGTTTTTGCCATTTAAAGAGTTTTATGACTGGCTGAGAGCCCTTGAAGAAAAAACCGGAATGAAACCCCTCGTCTTAAGACCAGAGCACTTCGGAATGCACAAGAGAAAGTTCATTCCTCTGCAGTTCCGTGTTGGAGAAGTCGTCAAGGTAAAAATAGTCCTTCCGGGAAGAATCGAAGGGGAGATGCTTGGAACCGCGAGGAACAGGTTGATAGAGATCATAAACACGAACGCAAAAGTCGGCGATGAGATTAAGGTCAAAATCGTGAGGACAAGACATGGAATCTATGTTGCAACTCCGGTTTAGAAAAGTTTATTAACTTTCTTTTGGATAAAAATACTGAGGGAGTTAAATGAAACGTTCACACATTGCTTTAATTCTCGTGCTTGCAGTGGTCACAGCTTTTATTTTTGGAGATTTTGTATTCATCAGCTCCAGATCAGATATTAATGCCTCAACTGGAGTAGGACGAGCATGTGGAAATGTAACTATCAACGAAGGCTTTTGCATTTACCCGAATTCAGATTTCGGAAGGATTATGGCAGACGAACTACAAGCCCGAGGAGAAGAAGTCGTGATACTCGAATCCCCCACAAAATGTGAGGGGCAGTTCCTGGCGGTTTGGGTGGAAGAAATGAACGTTATGTATTCTCCGTTTTTCTCACGAGGCAGTATAAAAGCGCGCTTTATATACTCCAACGTTGGTGACCCAGCCCATTATCTAAGGTATGAAAACGCCACAGATAAGGAGAAGGAGTTTATCAAATTCATAGTAAACAAATCTGAAGTTGGGGCTTCCGGAGAAATAATTTTAATTGACCGCTCCAAGGGAGTAATGAGCCTCAAAGGGTACAAGAGATATCTTCTAAAGCGGGCGGCAATTGCCATAGTCAGCGAATTGCAAAAAATTGATCTGGATAATACAAAATGTCCAAATTCCTCTTAATTCACCACTTAGCGAAATCCTAATATATCCGCGAGATAATCACCACTGGTGATACATAGAATGAAAAGGTGGACTTCTGTAGGAATTGTATTAGTTTTCATAATAGGAATAATAGCCTCAGGATGTCTTCAGCAAATCAAAAGCCAAGGTACCGAACAGACTTTAACCCTTCCAGAAGATAACTACAAAACGCTTTACCTCAACGAAAAAGTAAAAGGCACCTGCCCTACTGGAAAAGTCCCCGTAACTTTCACGTATAACCCACAAGGAAAAAACGTCACTTCTGTTAGCTTGCGTGGGAGTTTCAATAACTGGAAAGAACTGCCAATGGAGAATGAAAATGGGGTATGGAAAAAAACTGTTTGCCTGGAGCCAGGTCAATATGAATACAAGTTCTTCATAAACGGCGAATGGGTAAAGGATATGTCTACAGTTGATCCAACAGCCGATAGCTATATTGATGACGGCTTCGGAGGCAAAAATGCAGTAAAAATAGTGGAAGGAGAACTTGAGTTAACTATAGAACACGATCCCGAAAATCCCGCTTATCTATCCATTGCAGATAATAGAACGGTTATCCGGTTTAAAACAAGACCCAATCAAATAAAATCAGCTTTTCTGGTGAGTTCTGAGGGAGAGCACGAAATGGAGCGCCAGCTATGGTGGGGTTCCGGGGAAGTATGGAGGGTGGAACTCCAAGAAGTAACTCCAATAAAGTACTATTTCAAACTTGAGACGAATGATGGGGAACTTTTAATCCTCAACACATCCAAAAATCCGTTCTTTTACTTTGACGGCGTGGATAGATTCCCTCAGGTTCAATGGGTAAGTAAAGGAATAGGGTATCAAATCTTCCCGGATCGCTTTAACAATGGTGACTCCAGTAACGATCCCCTAGCGCTTCAAACGGACGAGCTCTGGTTTAATGAAGTAACGGATAAAAAGCCAGTTCTCTCCAACTGGAGCGACCCGATAACGGGATTACATTGCTGCCACCAGTATTATGGTGGTGATATCAAGGGAATAATTGAGAAGCTCGATTATCTCCAAGAGCTTGGTGTAACTTTAATATATCTAAATCCCATCTTCCTAGCCGGGAGCGCTCATGGTTATGACACTTATGACTATTACAGACTCGACCCTCAATTTGGAACGGAGGAGGACTTAAAAACCCTGCTTGAAGAGGCTCACAAAAGAGGTATCCGGGTTATCTTTGACTTTGTACCAAACCACAGCGGGATTGGGCACTGGGCCTTTTTGGATGTTGCTTCCAGAGGAAAAGAAAGTCCCTACTGGAACTGGTATTTCATAAAAAGGTGGCCCTTCAATCTCGGTGATGGAAACGCCTATCTCGGCTGGTGGGGCATTGGAAGTCTTCCAAAGCTCAACACTGTAAATCCCGAGGTAAAGGAGTACTTAATAGGGGCGGCTCTGTACTGGCTGGATTTTGGCTTTGATGGCTTAAGAATAGACGCGCCAACTGAACTTATAAACAGCAAAGAGTTCTTTTCCGAGTTAAGGAAAGCCGTTAAGGAAAAGTATCCCGATGCATATATAGTTGGGGAAATCTGGCAGCTATCCCCGGAATGGGTTCAGGGAGATGCTTTTGACTCCCTTATGAACTACGCCCTCGGGAGGGACATTCTCCTAGCTTACGCTAAAGGACAGTGGAACGGAGAGAGAACCCTTGAGCTCTTGGGAAGATACTACGCAAGCTATGGAGAAAATGTCGTTGCAATGGGTTTCAATCTTGTTAGCTCCCACGATACCTCAAGAGTCCTCACTGACTTAGGCGGCGGGAACTTGGGCGATACTCCCAAGCCTGAGGCTATTCAAAGACTAAAGCTCCTTTCAACGCTCCTCTATACACTTCCGGGAATGCCTGTAACTTTTCAGGGAGACGAACGAGGTCTTCTTGGAAATAAGGAGCACTTCGATTCACAGAGGTACCCTATACAATGGGATACCGTAAATGAAGAAGTTTTGAACCACTACAAAAGCCTTGCAGATTTGAGAAAAAGCGTTCCGGCATTAACAAGCAGCAAAATAAAGCTATACACTGCAAAAGAAGGAGTGATAGCATTTTTCAGAGGGCATGAGGACGAAGTTCTCGTAATTGCAAACAATGCACTAAAAAGTACGACTATCTCCCTTCCTTCAGGTAAATGGAAAGAGATCTTCCCAAGTGGAGACAAAATATATGAAAAAGAGCTAACAGTTCCAGCTCTGGGAGTCCTTGCGCTTGTGAGGGGCTAAGCCCTTTTCTTTTTTAAATGAACCTCGAGCTCTTTACCTTTAGCTCTCCCCTCTCGTAAAGGTCCATGAGTATCTCGACAATTCTTTCTCCAGCCTTCCCGTCTCCAAATGGATTCTTGGCACTTGCCATCCTGCCGTAGAATTCTTCATCGTTTAGGAGCTTATCGACATAACAAAGAACTCTGTCCTTCTCAAGACCAACCAGAACGTTTCCTCCGGCTTTTATTGTCTCCGGCCTCTCCGTATTATAGCGGAGGGTTAGGCATGGGACGTTGAGGATTATGCTCTCCTCCTGAACTCCACCGGAATCTGTTAAAACGAACTTAGCATTCTTCTGCAGCTTTAAAAAGTCAAGGTAGCCAAGAGGCTTTGTGAGGACTACGTGTTCTTTTGCTTCCAGCCTCTCCCATAAGCCAAAGGACTTCAGCCTTTTTTCAGTCCTTGGATGAACGGGATAAACTACAGGTATCGGTAAAGACTCTATTATTTCCACGAGCTTTTTGAGGTTCTCTTTGCTATCGGTATTCTCAGCTCTATGGGCTGTCAAAAGGGCGTATTCTTTTGGTTCTAGTCCAAGAGTTTCTAAAATTCTGCTTTTCCTTTCGGCTATCTCCGAGTTCTGAAGGACTGCATCCACTATCGTGTTTCCAACCACGTAAACTCCTTCAACAATCCCTTCCCTCTCAAGGTTCTTCTTTGCGTCCTCCGTCGGAGCAAAGAGAATCTCACTCGCATGGTCAGCCAGAATTCTGTTTATTTCCTCCGGCATAGTTCTATCAAAGCTCCTTAAGCCAGCTTCAACGTGTGCAACGGGAATTCTAAGCTTAACACTCGCCAGAGCCCCCGCTAGAACAGTATTTGTATCGCCCTGAACCAAAGTAACATCTGGCTTCTCTTCCATGAGAACCTCCTCTATCTTTATCATTGCAATTCCAGTTTGATAAGCCTGAGTCCCGGAGCCCACTTCAAGGTGATAGTCGATTTTATGCAGCTCCAGCTCCTCCAGAAAAATCTTGCTCATCTCGTAGTCATAGTGCTGGCCCGTGTGGATTATTAGCGGCTCAATGCCCTTCCTTTCGAATGCCCTTATTACGGGTGCAAGCTTTATTATTTCCGGCCTTGTGCCAAAGACGAAAGCCGGCTTCAATACTCGCCCCTCCCGATCCCCTTGAATATAAATCCTTTCGGAGGCTCTTTTATGACATGTCTTCCGTCTATGAGTATTTTATTTCTCATAAGGCCTCCGATGGATTGCCAGTCCAGGTTCTTAAACTCTGAATGGTCTGTTGCTATAACAACAGCATCCGCTCCTTTCAAAGCTGCTTCAAGGCTTTCGTGGGTCCCCCTAACGTAGGGGTCATAGGTTCTTACTTCCTTAACGACATCTTTTATTTCCTCGATGAACTTGATAGCGGGAGAATTCCTGGTGTCATCGGAATTGCCCTTGTAAGACAGCCCCAAGACCGTCACTACAGCTTCCTCCGGTGGAAAGTTAATGGTCTTCAGAGAGCTCATGAGGAGATCTTTTGCAAAGAGCGGCATGTCTTCATTAATTTCTCTTGCTTTCCTTATCAGTCCAAAGTCTTCTTTTGCAGAACTG
Organism: Thermococcus sp. 101 C5; assembly: GCF_009372125.1. NCBI lineage: Archaea > Methanobacteriati > Methanobacteriota > Thermococci > Thermococcales > Thermococcaceae > Thermococcus > Thermococcus sp. 101 C5. Next base: position 7,655 of record NZ_WHIZ01000023.1, on the reverse strand, counting down.
AGGAGCAAATATGGGTCTTTTGGCAAACAATGGCCCCCAACACCGATTCCCGGGATATGGATTTTAACCCTCGGGTGAGTGTTGGCGAGCTCTATTGCCTCAAAGACGTTAATCCCATACTGATGAGCAAGGAAAGCGAACTCATTAGCCAAAGCTATGTTTACATCCCTGAAGGTGTTCTCCATCAGCTTTACCATCTCACTTGTGGTCGAGTTTGTTTTGAAGATTTGGCCCCTTACAAACGTCCTGTAGAGAAGCTCAGCAAGTTCAGAGCTCTCTTCGTTTATGCCACCAACTATTCTGGAGTTATAGATGAGCTCCTTGAATATTCTGCCGGGCATGACCCTTTCGGGGGCATGAACCATATAGAAATCCTCCCCGGCTTTGAAACCACTCAACTCCTCTATGAGCTCTGCCATCTTTAGAGTCGTCATGGGAGGAACGGTACTTTCTATAATCACGAGAGAACCCCTCTTTATGGCTTCAGCAGTGGTTCTAACGGCACTTTCAAGGTAGCTCAAGTCGGGAGTTTTATCCTCCTTTAGGGGGGTCTGAACGCAGATTATGTAGACATCCTTACCTTTTATTTCTTTTTTATCAGAAGTGGCCTTCAAATTTCCGTTTTCAAGCGCTTTCCTTAGCATTTCCTCTATTTCCGGTTCAATTATGTGAGAATTCCCAGAGTTTACTTTTTTTACGACCTCTTCCCTTATTTCATACCCTATCACTTTAAATCCGGCATTAGCGAACATAATAGCCGTGGGAAGACCGATATAACCCAAACCTATAACCACAATTTCTGCACTCCTGTCCATTATCTTTTCTCTCATGTATTCTCACCAAGAAGAAAGATTGAGCACCAAAATTTAAGGTTTTTCTACGAAACAATTTCAAGTGGTAATCCAAGAAGATTTCCCAGCAAGCTCAAGAAAATTTTCATAAACTACGTTTATCCTAGCATCTTTACATGATTACTCCAATATAAAACCTTTTCTCATGAACAGAAATCGTAATAAACGATTAACAAAATAAAGAGTTTTTGAGTAACTTGAAAAATAAAGGCAGGAAAACCGTTTTACGGAAACCCTTTTAATGGACAAAGCTGTCCATAATAATGGGTGAAATCCGTGAAGATATGGGTAGATATTGTCAATGCACCTCATGCTCACTTCTTCAAGGGTATAATCAGGGAGCTTGAAAAAAGAGGACATGAAGTTTTGGTTACCACAAGGGAATTTGACGGCCTAACTGGAATCTTGGATATGTTGGGAATAGACTATTACGTTGTGGGAAAGCACGGAGGAGCAACACTTGAGGGAAAGCTTCTCGCAAGCTCCGAGAGAATGTACCTGCTCAGCAGGCTCATAATTGAGGAGAAGCCTGATATGGCACTTTACAAGCACTCCGCAGAGGCTCCACGTGTCGCCTTTGGCCTTCAGATACCATCTATAGGCTTCGTGGACAACGAAACGGCCATTGGTCAAAACAAGCTTATTCTCCCCTATACAAAGCGGCTTTTATTCCCAAAGGCGATAGACGCATATGAACTTCTCAAGTGCGGTGCCGATCCCAACGGAATGAGGCCTATAAACGGCTTCTCGGAGCTGGCCCATCTTTACGGATTCATACCCAGCAAAAAGCCCCTAAAGGAGCTGGGGTTACATTCACACAGCTACATTGTAATGCGGACGGAGCCCATAAAGGCCAACTACTTCAACGGGGATGCTGAGAAGAGTGTTCTTGAAAACATAATTCCCTTACTTCCAGACATCCCAATAGTGTTATTCCCAAGAACAGAAAGTCAAAAGAAGCGCTTCGAGCACTTTGAAAACGTCATAATCCCGGAACACGTTACGGACAGCTTGTCTCTCCTCTACTATGCAAAGCTAATGATAGGCGCTGGAGGGACAATGAACAGGGAGGCCCTAGCTCTAGGAACTCCAACCATTTCAACTTACCCGGGTAAGCTCTTAGCCGTCACGAAATGGCTTATAGGCCTTGGTATTAAGTTCCACTCCACGGACCCACTCGAAGTTTCTGAAAAAGCCTGGGAACTCATGAGAAAGAACGGAACCTTTAGAAAGCATATACGAAGCATCATTGGCTCCATGGAGAACCCGATAGATATCTTCCTGAAGGAAATTGAACTTTATGAGGAATACGGTACCTTCCCTGTTCAGGAAATTGCCGCAGAAAGTGTGGACAAAAAATGAAAGCCAATGCTATTTCAAGCTGTTTTTCTTTTTTAAACACTTGAGGCAACGACTGGAGTAATGTATGCCTCAACAAAAGCTGCCACCAAGAGCATCACAATTGCCAATGCGAGCATTCTCATAGACTTCTTGAATCCCCTAAAAAATCGCTCTCCAATAGTCCCCTCTCCGCCGATTATCTCTAGATACCAATCTATTCCGCCCATTCCTGCAACTGCAAAAGCCGGGATTTCTATTACTCCATGGGGGACAATAGCAAGAAGGATTCTCGCCAAGCTTTCTCCCTGCGCGTTTAAGTACCGGACAACTAGTCCCACTATAAAGCCGTTAAAGAACAGTATTCCCGCTGGGACTACGCCAAAAAGAACCCCACCGAGAGCACATATCACGGCAACCCTTGAGTTGTTAAGGAAAATAAATGTAAAAAGGCTGAATCTGTCTGTATTTTCTCCTATGGTTCCTCCAAAAAACTGCCTAAGGTTTGAGAACAGAGCCTCCGCAGAACCAGGGCTTAACACAGAAAACATTACACCAAAAAGAACCCCCGCAAGAAAAACCCCAAGAAAGGCATAGAAAACTTTAGTTCTCATTTTCACCACGCAGGGCATTTTTGAGGGCAATTTTAAAGTCCTCAACGTTTATATAAGGCATCTCAATGTCCAGCCTCACTGCGAAGAAGTCCTCTATCTCTCTCTCAAGCTCCTCAAGATTTTTCCCTTTTAAAGTGCTCTCAAGTTCGCTGACTGCTTCTTCAGGATAGATGAAAAAGTCCCCGGTAATCTTTACATCCTTTGCAATGCCATTTTCTTCTTCAATCTCAAACCTTATAAGGCCCTTTTTGGCTTTGTGTTCGCCTATCCTTTTCATGCCCACCACAAACAAATTTAAAGCGGGTAGTTTTTAAAGGTTTATGAAAAATGAGGGACAGGTGGTGAATGTGGCTTACGATGATGTCAAAAGAGAGATCAAGGGGATAATAGAAGAGGTCATCTCTGAAATGCTGGAAAAAGAGGGCAAAAGCTGGGAAGGAGAGGTTTTATTTGATGAAACGCCCAGTATGGAGCTCGGCGATTTTGCCACTACTGTTGCCTTTCAGCTCGCAAAGGTGTTTAGAAAAGCTCCGAGAATGATAGCCCAGGAAATCCTCTCAGGCTTGGAAGGAAAGCTACCGGAATATATTTCAAGGGTGGAGGTTGCAGGAGCAGGATACATAAACTTCTTCCTGGACTATGAGAAATTTGGCAGGATTGTCACAAGAGAGATATTAGAAAAAGGCGACCAGTTTGGAGAAAGTGACTTAGGGAACGGAAAGAAGGTCATTGTCGAGCACACCTCTGTAAACCCAACAAAACCCCTCCACATGGGGCACGCGAGAAACTCGATTCTCGGCGATACAATGGCAAGGATAATGAGAAAACTTGGCTACAATGTGGAAGTTCAGAACTATATAGATGATTTGGGGGCTCAATTTGCTCAGGTTCTGTGGGGCTACCTAAACCTGAAAGACGAATTTGAGAGAATCATTAGAGAACTCGAGAAGAGAGGGCTCTCTAAGAAGGATATAATCGACCACGCTCTGGGTCTGCTCTATGTTGAGGTTCATAAGAGAATGGAAGAAGACCCAGAGGTAGAGAGACAGATAAGAGAGCTCATGAAGAAGCTGGAAGAAGGGGACAACGAGATAGCTGAAGAGGGTAGAAAGTTAGCCGAGAAAGTTGTCAAAGCACAGATGGAAACTACATACAGAATGAACATATTCTACGACCTGCTCAGCTGGGAAAGCGACATAGTGAGGAGCGGGATATTCGAAGAGGCCTACGCAATGATGGAAAAGAACGAGCACTTCGAATGGGCAAAAGAAGGCAAATACAAGGGAGCATTCATAATGAAGCTTGGAGACATCTTCCCGGACCTTGAAAACCCAGATATTGTGCTTATACGAAGCGACGGAACGGCAACTTACACTGGAAAGGACATAGCATATCACTTGTGGAAGTTCGGCAAGGTTAAAGCGGACATGCGCTACAAGCTCTGGGATAGAAAAGAAGACCACGAAACATGGACGACCGCAAAAGACGGGGAAGAAATGCCGGAAAGGTTTGCAAACGCAGACATAGTGATAAACGTCGTCGGCTCGGAGCAGAGATACGAGCAGAAAGCAGTTGCCTATGCCCTCAAGCTCCTTGGCTATGAAGATGCATACAATAACTTCTATCACTTAGCCTACGAACACGTTGTAAGGCCTGAAGGGAAGTTCAGCGGAAGAAAGGGAACCTGGATAGGCTTTACCGTGGATGAAGTTCTTGATGAGGCTGTAAAAAGGGCTAAAGAGCTCGTAGAAGAGAAGAACCCGGGATTAAGCGAGGAGGAGAAGGAGAGAATAGCCGAGATAGTCGGAGTAGGCGCAGTAAGGTACAACATGATAAAATATTCGCCGGAAAAGATAATCACGTTCAGATGGGAGGATGTGCTGAACTTTGAAGGTGAAAGCGCCCCATACATCCAGTACGCCCACGCGAGGTGCTGTTCCATACTTAAGAAGGCCCAAGAAGAAGGAACAAGCATCGAGAGCAAAGAGCTCTTAAGCAGGGCAGACTTCTCAAACCTTGACCTGAAAGAAAAAGAGCTCATAAAGACCCTTTCAAAATTCCCGGAGGTCATAAAAATAGCTGGAAGAGACGTTAAGCCCAATACAATAGCGACCTATGCAAACGAGGTAGCGATGGTCTTCAACAGGTTCTACATGGCATTGCCGGTTCTGAAGGCAGAAGAAGGAGTAAAGGAGAGAAGACTGCTTCTGGTTATGGCAACGAGACAAGTCCTAAAGAACGCTCTGAACTTAATGGGAATCGAAGCCCCAGAAGTCATGTGAGGCCCTTTTCTTTTTTTCACAAACCTTAAGTAGACCAAGCGCTTATTTCTTTCTTGGTGATTTAATGAGAGGAGTAATAGTCCCCCTCGTAACCCCCTTCAACGAAGACTATTCTATAGACCTCCAAGCACTGGAAGAGCACATAAACTATCTCCAAAGAGCCGGAGTCAACGGAATTTTTATCAATGCAACAACTGGCGAATTCACGAGCCTCAGCTTTGAGGAAAAGAAGCTTCTTGCGGAGAAGGGCCGAGAGATGGTTACCTCTACGTTCTATCTGGTGGGAACGGCTTCAACGAACACATTTGAGGTTCTTGAGCTAACCAAACATGCTCAGGACATTGGAGCAGATTATGCAGTCATAGCACCTCCTTACTACTGTCCCCTGAGTGAGGAAGCCCTTTTCAACCACTACTCCATGATAGCGGAGAAAACGGACATTCCGATAATCATCTACAACATCCCGAGCTGTGCAAACCCCCTAAGCGCCCCGCTCATAAAAAAGCTGGCTTTGGAATATTCAAACATATCTGGAATAAAGGAAACCATAGACAGCGTAAACCATGTTAGAGACGTTATATTTGAGGTCAAAGGCGAAAGAAAGGACTTTAAGGTTTTCACGGGCTTAGACCAGCACTTCCTCAACACGCTCCTCCTTGGAGGCGACGGAGGGATAATGGCCTGCGCAAACTTTGCCCCAGAGCTTCATATTGCCCTATACAGGGCTTTTGAAGAGAAAAACTTCGAAAAGGCTATGGAGTATGCCAGAAAGCTTGCCAGACTCTCAAAGGTTTACGACCTCGCATCCTCCTTCGGCTCTGCGATAAAGATAGCCATGGGCATAAGAGGTTTCTCAATAAAGCCCATCCTAAGACCACCCTACACGATGGACGGAGAAGATGTTAGAGAAAAGATAAAAGAACTCCTGTCCTCACTGGAGCTTGTACCTTAAAATTGCTCCAAGCCCTCCAAATGCCCTGTAGAACTGCTGACCTTCCTCGGTGTCGAGGGAAATCACTTCAACTTCAGCCCCGCTCTCCTCTGCCATTTTTATTAACTCCTCTGCAACATCCCACTTCTCAAAGCTTATGTTCTGGCTTCCGCACTTTGGACAGGTTCTGAGGTTTTTCCTGTAAACCTCGTACTCGCTTTCGGTCATGGTTTTAAGCTCTTCCCAGCCGCAGTGGTTGCACTTAGCCCTAACGCGAACTCTATCGTAGCCCTCGCTTATCAGAAGAGTATCGACCGCCCCAAGCTCAAGGGCTTTTCTCACTTCCTTTTCTCCATATGTTATCAAGCCCGTATCTTTGACCAAGTGTCTGAAGAACTCCTGCACGAGCTTTCTCTCTCTAATTGCCTCGTGCTCCTTCAGTATGTCGCTTGCCTTTTCAACGAGCTCTCTCAATCCGTATTCGCCGTGATAGCTTATGTCCACTACTCCTATGATCTTCTTCTTGAGCTCGTGGTGGAGGTAATCGCCTTCAACGAATTCCTCCTTTGTAGGCCCAGGACCCCCTATAATAATTCCCTTCAGCTCACCCTTTTCAAGGAGGGGCAGAAATGCCTCGTTGGCATGCTGCCCAATTCTCTTCATGAACTCATGGGTCTCTTGCTCTCTAATTCTCTCGTAACGCCTAGCCGACTGACCTCCAGCCCTCGTCTTTCCGGGGACGTTGGATGTAAGCTCATCAATGACCTCTATCTTCTTACCCCTGAGAACCCCTATTGTTGCTTCGTTCTTTTCGACCGTTATTAAACCATAGGCGTCTTTTACTCGAAGCATCTCTTCGAGGGGCTCGGTTACAAAAGTTTGGTCACATCGATAGAGCCTGACGTTAAGCGGTTCAGGTGGGATTATGGCAAAAAGCTGTATGTCTGTAACACCTTCCTGTTCGCTGACGTTTCCCACAAATAAGGCCAGGCCATTCTCTGGTGTTTGCTTGTAAAGCTTGAGGTGCTGCATTGCCCTCTCCAATGCACCAAGGACGTTCTTTCGGGTTGTTTTTGACTTAATGTTCTGGGCTGTACCGTACTCTTCCCTAAGCTGCTGCATAACCTTGTTTATGTCATAGCCTGCAGGAATGTAGAGTGAAACAAGCTCAGTCCCTCGACCTCGAATCTTTTTCAGCTCTTCAACCTTCTTTTTGAGCTCGTACATCTCAGCAGATTTGTGAGACATGAACATCACCTCTAATAACTTATTTTCTCTCTCCCAACCACTTTTAAAAATTCGACTTTATAAAGGTTTGGAAAAAGCTGGGCGTGTTTATAGTAACCTTTATTAGGGTTTTTGCTGAATTCTTTCAGGTGGTTGTCGTGATCCCCAGATGGGATCACAGACTCAAAGACCCTGAAAGCGTGGCATTCGCAATTCTTGACGTTTTAGCAGACTTCGAATCAGAAGGAAAGCTGAAGAACCTGCCAAAATCCAAAAAATTTCCAGTAAAAACAATACTGGCAATACTCCTCTTTAAACAATACTACAACCTACCCCTCAGAGACGCCCAGCACTACGGCAGAAAATTCTTCGGAGCAAACATTCACTACTCAACCCTCCACAACTGGGAGAA
>NZ_WHIZ01000022.1:0-27300 GCF_009372125.1 Thermococcus sp. 101 C5 | reverse complement strand
TAATGTGTTATGGTCTGAAAATCCTCCTCAGAGTCAAATACTGTTTAAATAACAGGGGGTGAAACTAAACACGCCCCGCTTTACTATAGTGTTACTATTTTTTTTCAATGCGTTCTGAAAGAAATTACTTAGGGAGTATTCAACCAACCACAAAACAAATTAAATGGGGGGAAATAAAAACAACTCAGAAAAGTAATAATAAAAATCAAACAAAAGCATTCTTTAAAACATCAGCACAGCCGCACTTCCTTTCTTGGGGGATCCTTGGAACACCGACTTTTAAGAGCTTCCTTATCTTCTCATTGTTTTCGTGCATGACCTTGAGCACTTCTTGAGCGTCAACTGGCTTCTCTGCCCAGACGTCGTAGTCGGTAATTGCCGCAATGTTGACGTAGCACATTCCGAGCTCTCTGGCCAAGTTTACCTCTGGAACAAGGGTCATTCCAATTATGTGAGCGAATTGTCTGAACATCATAGATTCCGCCCTCGTGGAGAACCTTGGGCCTTCAATACATACATAGGTTCCTTTTTCGTGCACCGGGATGTTTAATTCTCTGGCAGTTTCGTAGAAGATTTTCCTCATCTCCGGACAGAAGGGATCTGCCATTGAAACATGAGCAACCCTTGGGCCGTTGTAGAAAGTGTAGTCTCTCTTCTTTGTGAAGTCTATAAACTGGTCTGTTATAACGATGTCTCCCGGTTTGTATTCTTCTCTAAGAGAACCAACCGCAGTAATACCAATGATTCTCTCAACCCCTACTTCTTTAAGGGCCCAAATGTTTGCCCTGTATGGAACTTCGTGTGGAGGGAACTCGTGATTCTTTCCATGTCTGGGAATAAATGCAACTTCCACACCCTCTATCTCTCCTATTTCCACTGGAGCCGAGGGCCTTCCATATGGTGTGTGCACTTTTACTGTCTCTTTTGGCTCAAATACACCATAAACACCGGATCCACCAATAATTCCTATTCTTGGCATTTGACATCACCAAAATAGAAATCTTGGATGGAGCTATTTAAGGGTTGTCTCCCTTGGACACCAAAGTGCCAACCTGAAGAATGCTAAATAAAAATAAAAAACTCATTTTGGAGCAACTTCAGATGTTAATTTTATTGATACTGCAACAGACCCCATACCTAAGAGCAAAGAGATTATCCAGAACTCAACAGGAGCCCCACCGAGTAATAGGATCTCTCGAAGGCCAACGACGTGATATGTCAATGGGTTAATTTTTCCTAAAAATTCTATCCACATAGGAGCAGAGCCTTTGAGATAAAATACAGGAGCAGTGAAGATTGTTGGCAGATTAAGTAGAGCAAAAAGCATGTTTCTTGTTAATTCCCCTCTCATCTTTACCCCAATTATTATGCCCATGCTTATCCAAAACACCGTTGAGACTAACAAATAGAGTACAAATTGAAGCAACGTTGCAGAAGATAGATACAAATTAAGGAACAGAACTCCCACAAACACCAGGAATAAGGACACCAAGATAACTACAGTGCTCTCCACTAATACCTTCGCAAGAATATAACCACTCAAACTTCCCCCTCCGAGAAGGGATGTTCGTATTATCCCAAATCTAACATCATTAAATGTTGTCGAGCTAACAACAGGATAAGAATAAAATATTTGAATTGCAATAATACCTGGAAGAACATAAAGGAGATAGCTTATGGTCTTTCCATGATACTCAAAATTCACGGTTCTCGATAATGAGAATGCAAAAAACAGAAAGTACAGGGTTGGGGTTAAAAATTGTGATATAAACCCTCCTATTGCCTCTTTCTTTAATGATATCTCCCTGTATACGAACCCATAGAGCCTCATTTTTCAATCCCCCCAATGAGCTTTATAAATCCATCAAGCAATGTCTCCTCCTTAACAACAATTTGAGTAATATCAAAACCGATATCTCGCAAGAACAGGAGAAGTTCATAAAATGCCAATTTATCTTCCAGCTCTACAGTATCTTTTCCAATAATTTTCCCTAAGTTGTTGCGTTTGAGATAATTAGACAGCATTCCCATAAGTTGAGGGAATAATTCCTTTTTGAACGTCACCATGACTTTACCGGCATAAACATGTTTGAATTCTCTAAGAGTTGTATGAAGGATTATCCTTCCTTTATGTATGAAAACTATCTCATCAGATAGACTCTCAACTTCCGCCATGTCGTTAGTTGTTAGGACGAAATAGTATCCCTCCTTACTCATTTCACGAATGAGATCCCAGGTAATCTTTTTCCCGATGGGATCTAGTCCTAAGGTTGGCTCGTCTATAAATATTAATTTACTTCTTGGATCTAAGAAAGCCCTAGCTAATTGTGTCCTTCGTCTTAATCCTCCAGACAGTTCAAGTACTCTTTTATGCTGATGCTCAGTTAAACCAAACATTTCAACAATATCATCTAAGCGTTTCTCAAGTTCGTTCTTTGGAATTCCCCGTATTATACCATAGAATTTTAAATTCGTCCTGACAGAAAGCAGAACATCAAGCTCTAAATCTTGAGCACATAATGATATCATTTCTCTAATTTTCTTTTTATCTTTAACTACATCAAGACCGAAGATTTTAGCCATGCCTTTTTGGGGTTTAAATGTAGTCGTTAGTATATTAACTAAAGTGGTCTTTCCAGCCCCATTAGGTCCCAGAATTGAAAGTATGCCACTGGAGATATCTGTGCTTAAGTTTATGTCACTCAACGCATAGTCTCTTCCATCATAGGAAAAACTTAGGTTGCTAATTTCTAACAATGGCATCACTACCACCTCTGGGCGTATCCCAAAGGAAAATATCATTTGGTGTTCTTTTTGTACCATCCTCAGAGTAGGGGTATCTAATTATACACCTCGGATCTGCAAGTTCTGGATTGTCGAAAACAATTTCAGAAATCATTGGACAACCTCTCAGACAGTTGTATAAGTAGGAACATTCATTACAAGGAGGTAAAAATTTACTTTTTCTAAATTTGTTTAGTGTTTTACTGTTTTCCCAGATTTCTTTTAAAGATTGGTACTTGAAATTACCAAAAACGTATTTTTTAGGATATTTTGTCATTAGTGTTCTTCCAGAGTCACATAAAGTAACATTTCCATTTGGATAAGCTGCTATAGAAAGTATACCAGCACTGCACGTTACTGGAATTCCACATCTGAAATAAGAAACCTCAGGTACAAATTTTTTGTCTTTGAATTTCTCCCTTATGGTGTTTTCTAACCATTTAATCTGTTCCTTAGAGGGAGGTAAGTGGCGATCTGCTCTTCCTTCTGGATAAACGACAAATCCAACAATGCTTTCAGCTCCTAAATCATGCATGAACTCCCAAAGTTCAGGAATTTGATCAATGTTATATTTTGTTATTGTACTCCTGACATGTATCTTAAAGCCAGCATCAATTAAGTTATAGATTCCACGAAGAGCTGATTCTAATGTCCCATTTAGTATTAATTTTTGATACGTTTCGGGATCAAGAGTATCGATACTAATCTGAATCCTCCTTGCTCCACTTCCATAGAGACGCTCTGCAAATTTCTTTGTTATCCCTACGGCTTTTGTTCCAAAGATAACATGCTGGTATCCTATGTCAAAAGCGTGGCGAATAACCTTAAATATGTCAGAATATGCCGTTATCTCCCCTCCTGATATTCCAAGGATTTTTGCTCCAAGGGCTCTTGCTTCGTCCAAAAGCCTCAGTGCATCACCGGTTGCCATAATTACTTCATCATCGGGTTTAAACTTTGCTTCCAATGCCATATTACAATAACTGCATTCTAAGGAACATCTCTCTGTAAGTATTAGCCAAAGTGCTGAAAGTTGTGAGAACTTAGTTGGGAATCTTGAGATATTTTTTCTTTCGCTGAGTATTTCTTCCTTGGATTTCATAAACTTTTTTGATTTTGTAATGTTCCCTAATTTTCTTTTAGATACAGTAAGTACATCATTCTTATGCATAAAACTTATGAAGTTCTGAACGTCATGTTTAACTCGTTCCTTTGAGACTTCGTATTTCTGAGATATGAGATTTACAATATCCTCCAAAGAATTTTCTCCAGTGCATAGACGCAGGACATCAAATTGAGTATAGGTGACAAACATGAATTTGTTTTCCCTTGCTTTATTTATTATAGCTCCAGCATTGGTTTCAATAAGATCAACATCTGGCCTAAGTATCGGGTATTCCATTGTATCACCTCCTAATATTGCTATCATGAAACAATAAAAAAGATAAAATCAGAATGGAAGTGGGATGTTTATTAAACATTGGGCACACCATTTGTCATATGGTTCAACTATACCTCCACCAACTTTAAGACTCATATCATATACTGGCTTTGTCTGCTCCATCCTCCCACCCCCATATAGTTTTGCATTATTATTCCAATTAAATACAAAATATAAATTTTTTCTATACAGAATTTTGTTACCATAATTAATAGTAGTAAAAACTTGAACAGAACAAACGTCTGCAAGAACCCAAATGCATAAAATATATAACATAATTTATGGAAACTAATTACTGATGAGTGGCATTTCAGTCAACAAAGAGGAGATTGAATTTCTAATAAACCTGCTGGACAAATACCCGCTCGAAAGCATTAGGAGTATAGCCAAGAAAGAAAATATTAGCTACCCAAAGCTCAAAAAACTTTTTGATAAATATTATGGTCCCTCCAAGAGTGTGCATATGGTTGCATCAATTAGCATAGCTAAACTCGGGCTCATGAGCTACGTGGCATTTCTATCGGTTCCAAGAGAGAACATAAAATCCACAATTGCCAAAATGTACCGCAATCCCTTTATTCCCGTTGCAGTTCCGTTTTTCGGTTTTATAAACGGGGTTTCAACAGTAATGTATGTCCCCCTAGAGCAGAGGGACAAAATAGACGAACTGCTGTCAAGGTATTCTCCAAATTATGAATACTACGAGGTATACGCTTATCCCTCAAAGAAACTGGAGTTTGGAAAGTGGGAGTTTAGCTATGACTACGCCCTCTTGCTTGACATCCTAAAAAGAGATGCAAGAACACCGATGAAGGAAATAGAAGAAGCCTTGGGAAAAAAGAGACCAACAATAAGGTACATGATAAACAGGCTCAAGGAGTTAGGAATACTAAGGGGCTTTATGACGGTAGTAAATGAAGAAGCCTACAACAGAGGATTCTGTGGAATAGCAAGATCTCTCAGCAAAGAATTTTTAGATAAGTTCAAAGAGCATGAGATAATGATCGGTGTAATAAAGCCTGAGGGCTATCTCATAGAATGGTACTTCTCAAGTGAAGAGGACATATATCAAAAAATTCTTGAATTCAGTAAGTACGTTGATAGGTTTGGCATATACTATTTTGACATGTTTGATTTCGGGATAAGGGGATTTTCGTTTTCCAAAGCAGTGAAAAAGGACAGAAAAGGGTACCACTCTATTCTGGATTTTGATTAACTTTAATCCCCAAAAATTCACAGTATTCTATACCATGGATATCTCCAGATGCTTGATATTCAAGCGCCCTGCAGTCGTGGCACGTGTATTTAAATGGACACGAGCGACAGAGAGTTATATTATCTTTGGTGAGTGTCCAAAACTGATTTAGAACTTTTCTTCTAGGCAGGTACCAGAGTTTATCCTTTCTTATGTTGCCAACCACGAAATTCCTCAGCAAGGGGCAGGGAGTTATGTAACCATCTGCAGCTATAGCGATCGTACCAGCCAAGCAACTGTGGTACTTGTTTGGAGAGGAAGGCAAGAGCTTCTTAACCTCAAACAGGTTAAACTCAACGTTTTTTAGTGAACCTGGAAAAAGGATATCCACATAAACTTCTCCAGGAAACTCAACTTTTTGCTGAAGAAGCTCAGTGTATTCCTTATACCTTGCCATTATCAGTGCTCCATGAGCCCATTTTAGATGTTCCAGTTCCGAGAGAGCATCTTCCGAATACTCCATCTCCACTATCACCTTTAAGCCTTCCACCGGATCAAGGGCATTGATGTCTTCAATTCTAATCGTAGCAAAAACATCTCCAGGAAAGCTTGCCGAGATATGCCTTGAAATTTCAATTAACTCTTCAACTTCGTCATAGTTCACCAAGTATATCTCCCGACCGCCCAGTCTTGTAAACTCTTTAACCACCCTTTCAATTTCTTCTATCCCTATTTTCTCGTCTCTCAAGATAAACCTGTTGTTCCCTATGCAGCCGAGAGAACGGGGAATACCATAAATCTCCGAAAATTTTCCTTTTCCACTGCCTAGACTTAAAATAATCCTCTCCAGTTTTCCATTATGAGATTTATAGCTCCACGGCGGCTTTGCCACAGTTGCAATCTTTAATCTATTAGTACTAAACTTCCAATGATCGCTACTATCCATCCCAAACCACCGTAAAAGGGTCGCATTTATGGTTGATATACTTTTTCTATTCATATTTTATTAACCACTAATCAGAGTAACACAAATCTGTACACTAACAACGGCAAAAGATTTAATAACTTTTAATTACTAAATTGTTATGGAGGTGAGAGAATGCAAAAGCCAGTTGAGTTGATACTTCCAAAAATTGAAAGAGCCATTTTTATTGAAGGGTACCCGGGGATCGGGCTTGTGGGACATATAGCCGCTAATTTTATCGCAAAAGAACTCAACATGGAAATGATAGGCTACGTGGAGAGCCCGTTTTTACCACCAATGTCTCTAATTCTAGAAGGCAAACCAAACCCACCATTGAGATTCTACGGGAAGGACAATATTATCATTGCTGTTGCAGACATATACATTCCTCCAACTTTGGTAAACGAGATAGCAAGAGAAATCGTTGGCTACCTAAAAGAAAACAATGCTGAGAAGGTAATTTCACTTGGCGGCATGGGGATTGGCTTTTTCAAAGAACAAATGGAAGTCTGGGGCGTAGGTGGGAGTGAAGAGGAGAACAAGGATTTGGAAAAATTGGGGGTCAAGATACTGAAATACGGCTCCATAATGGGGATGAGCGGAAAGCTGTTGTGGGAAGCGAGTAAAGAAAGACTCAAAGCGTATGCCCTTTTGGGAGAGACCTTCGGCGATAGACCTGATCCAAGGGCAGCAGCAAATGTAATTGAGATACTCAAAAACCTCGCCCCGATAGAGATTTCAACAGAGCCTTTACTCAAGGAAGCGCAGATGATAGAAGAGCAGCTGAGAAAAATGCACGAACAGATGGAGTCCGCGAGAAGAAGGGTCGAAAAAGAATACGAAAGTGTTTATCTGTGAGGTGAAGGGTATGGAACTCCTTGTACTTGGGGGGATAGCCCGGAAAACTCTTGATCAACTCATGAGAAATCCCTACAGGACAATAGAGGTAAGAAGTGCAAGAAACGTTATTGTTACCCGAAAATTGAAGCCCGGAGAAAAGATATTCCTGACTTATGAAACTCCTCAAGACATAACCCGGGGAACGGAGGGAATAATAGCAGAAGTCCTAAAGATGGAAGAGATGGAACAGAGAATACCCTGGGAAGAGAGTGATGAGCGGGAAATTACCGTATGCAGAATACAGCTAAGGCTTGTGGGACTGGGGAAGGTAATTGAGGTCTCAAGCGAAGACAACATAATGCGGGTAAAAGTCAGAGAAATGCTTCCACACGAAATGGCAATGGGTTAATCAAAAAGAGTCTTCTGCCTCCCCCTTTTAGATTTTCCCCTTTTTGGAGGAGTTAGCTTTCTAAACTCCAACCCTTCTTTTTCCAAAAGTTTTTTGGCACCGGAAGTTAGAGAGGGAGCAACCAAAATGCCACGCACTTTTTCATGTTCTTCTCTCATAGCCTCGACATATCTCTTTAACTGGCTGACAGCATGTAAATCAGCCCTCCTGCGCTTGAGCTCAAGGATAACAATGTTTCCCTCTTTGTCCACCCCAAGAACGTCCACGATTCCATGCTTTATGGGCTTTTCCCTAAATAACGGTTTAAAGCCCGCTTCAATAAGAGAAGGGTCCTCAAAAATCAGGTCAGCCATCTCTGCCTCACTGCCCGTTAATGCCAGCTCCTCATAGTCTTCCGCCTGAAAATAAGATATAAGGTAAACGTTAAGGAGCTCCACTTCAAGAATCTCCCGAGGCTTTCGCCGGATGCTCCTTAGAAATATCTTGTCTTCTTTTACTTCAAGCTCGACAGAGCTCCCAGGGGGCTGCCAGTTAACGGGTTCTCTTTTCTCCTTTTGATGAATTAAAAATGAACCATCAGGCTTTATTATTATAACTCTATCACCCGGGCCGAGTTCACTCTTGGCCCTTCCATCGTAAAAAACCCTGCAATGGGCAAAGATATTCACTATAGCCTCTTTTGAGAGGGCCCGGTTGAAAATATCCACAATTTCCTCATGGCTGGGATTCAGTTTTGCCTCTACCTTCATAGATCCTCAAAGGAAATTTAGAAAAGAGTTTAAAAAGTTAAAGGGCTAATCTTCAATTCCTTTTTCAGTTATCGTAAACGCCGCTTCTCCTTCAGGCAGATGCGGAGAGTCTATAAGTCTCGCAATCCTCTTTCCGGCCTTTCCTTTCCTTAAATAAACTCTAACAGTGGCGGAGTGTGCCAGGATATGACCGCCTATTGGTCTTGTTGGATCACCAAAGAATGCGTCTGGTCTTGCCTGAACCTGGTTTGTAACAAACACCGCTATGTCGTAAAGGTTAGCTAGACGATGAAGGTCTGCCAGATGTTTTGCAAGCTTTTGTTGCCTTTCCGCAAGTGTTCCCCTTCCCACGTATTCAGACCTAAAGTGTCCCGTGAGAGAGTCCACGACAAGAAGCTTAACGGGCCTGTCACTTGCAGCTTTTTCTTTAATGATTTCTTCAGCCCTCTCTACAAGGAGCATTTGATGATTGGAGTTAAATGCCCTAGCAACATAAATGTTCTTTAGTACTTCCTCCGGATCCATACCCCTATTTTCCGCTATTTGCTTTATTCTCTCCGGTCTGAAGGTGTTCTCGGTGTCAATCCAGATTACGCTTCCATTCAATCCGCCCTCTTCTGGGGGCTTTTGGACGAGAACAGCCAATGTATGGGCTAATTGGGTATTATGGAGTATCAGCCCGTTTGGTGCAACAAAGTTGTGAACCTCTGGAACCACCAGATCGTAGACGTAGTCATTGTACTCCACCAAGCTAACGCTCTCAACTTCGTAGAATGAGAGCTTCCTAGCTAAAGATATCACCTCAAGTGCATGCCTTGCTATTTCTCTTAGGTGTTGAATTTCAGATTTTAGCGCGGATATAACTTTAGCTCTTAATTCTGTATCTTTAGGAATCCCCCGGTAGCGGTAATTTTTAATTTGACCTTCTGTAAAACCATATTTTTTGAGGACTGTCCATGAAAATGGTAGCTTTGGCTTATCAGTATTGCAAAGTTCTTTTTCAGCACGCTCAAGCTCTGCAAGGGCTTTTTTAAAGTACTCTTCTATTTTCTCTAACGTCTTTTCAGTAAACCAAACTTCCTTTGAACGTGTTAGCAGGTGATATGCTGTCTCACCTTCTCGTTTAGGCAACTTGAAGTGTGAATAAAGCTTTCCTAGGTACCGTGCAAGCTGTGGTGGATACCTCCCAATCCCTCCTGAATTAAATCCACCAACTTTAATTTTTGACTTTTTAATTACATCCTCAAGCAGGCTTCTGTCTTCACCAGTTATATAAAGCCTGTAGTACGTCTTTCCTTCAATGAGTTTCTCTGAAACCGTGGAGGTTATTCCCAAACGCTTTAACAGGAAAACTAAGCCATCTGCAAGTTTTTTGCTTTTTGTTGATAACTCTACAATACTGTTAGATACGTATCCGTCACCATCCACATATCCGGCTAAAAATGCCATCAATGTTGTTTCATCCCCATTGAGAATTACATCCGGAACTTCTTTTGTGCTTGCGTCACTCTTCGCTAAGTTCCCAAGTACTCTATCTACCGTGCTCTTTCTTATAAGAATCCTATAAAGCCCCCTTCTCGTTTCTACCGTTGGAGTGTAACCGTCTTTGCTTTTTAGGTACTCGACGATAAAGTCCTTGATAACTTCAGAGCCTGTTGTTATCGAAACAGGGTTTGCTGTACCTTCAGCCACAAATAGACCCAAAAAGTATGCATCATCCTCATCAATAGTCAAAGAATTTGCTGGTACTTTCCTAACCCCTACAAGCACATCTCCCCTTTTGATTTCTCCAGCCTTTATCCACTGGAACCCATCCCTAAATACCAACACAGGGTGAGGAAGTGTTACTTTAATGTTGATCCCAGTTGAAAGCTTAAGTTCTACAAGGTTTGAGACCTTCTCCCGGTAAATGTAACTTGCCTTTGTCCTTTTTACTTCTCCGCTGTCAAGATCAAAGGCGTAAACGGTCACAGTATCCACTGGAACAGCGAAGCCATTATCAAATGGAACTTCGCCATTTTTGAGTGCATACTTTGTATACATTTCCTCTATGCTCTCAAAATGCACTACTGTGTCATTTTCGTAATAGATTGGAGTGTCCTTTGCAAAGCATTTTCCACTTCCAAATTCTCCAAATACCTCGGAAATAGCCTGTGTTTCAATTCCACCGCCGAGAAGCTTATCTAAGGCCTTGCTTCCGGTAGTAATCTTGCCCACAACAGCCCTCTTTTTTAAATACTCGTCGGCACGCATAAAGGTTCCAATATTGGCAGCTTCTCTCGCGGCTTGAATAATCTTTAGAGCAGCCCCTTCACTTATTCCAGCAAGCTCTTTTAGTTCCAAGGGAGATGCAACTGCTATTGCTTCCAAACTATCATAACCTGCCTCTCTAAGCTTTTCAGCAGTTGCGGGTCCAACTCCGGGGAGATCTTCCAAGCTTCTTATTTCCTTCTTTTTGGTTTTTTCAGCTTCATTTGACAATTCTTCAACTTCCCCAAGTTCTTCGAAATCCTCAAGCTCTTCAAACTCTTCAAGCTCTTTAATTCCATCCTCAACTTTCTTTTTTCTCGCCATAGTTACCACCCATAAGCATGATTCTACATAGTAGTGGATTCAAAGTGCTTATATATTTTTCCCATGCCCGAAAAAAGGACTTAAAGGCTGAAAATTACAAAACCATTGATTAGTAAAGCCAGAATACAAAAATAAAGGCCTTAAGTTTGAGATTTCCAGTGGAAATGAAACTCTACTTTGCAGACTTGATAACCAACAGCTTTGCACCTTCCGGAATCGGCTCATCAAGAGGTGGCATGAGGTGAATTTCTTCTTTTGCATAACCAAGGAGAAATAGCCCTCTGGAATAGAGAATTTTGAATGCTTCTCCAAAAGCCATTCTATCCATCTCGGGGAGTCTTAGAGAAGTTATATCGTATCTCCCGAGGGCTGTTGTTATATCATCTATGACGTCAACAACCTCGGGCTCAAAGACTGCGCTTGCAAGCAACCTTCCAGCCAAAGTTCTGCTGGTTATTACCCTATCTGCTCCAGCTTGTCTTAAGAGGGGGACACTCTCGTGTTTAAGAACCTCCACAAAGACCTTTGCCTTAGAAAGCTGTTTTATCATTAACGTCACGAACACGGACTCGGAATCATCGCCCAAAGCCAGTAGAACATAACCAGCGTTCCCGATATTTGCTCTCTCCAACGTTTCCCTATTTGTGAACTCCCCGATGATAACTTCCACTTCCTCTGGAATGGTAAGCTTCTTCCTCTCATCATCGTTCGGAAGAATGACGATTATTGGCTTTTTGGGAGCTTGATTTTTACTTATGGCATCCATAAGCTCCAGCAAAGCGCTTTCTACACTTTCTCCCCTCCCCATGATAACGTAATGATCCTTAAACTTTACCCTGTGCATCCCCATCATCCTCCTAATCGAGCCAGACAAGAAATATTCGGCAAGGATTGAAACAAAAGCTGTAAACGTTGCTATTCCACCAATAGAGGCAAAAATCGCTATAATCCTGCCAAGGGCGGTTGATGGTGTTATGTCTCCATATCCAATGGTCGCCATTGTTATGACCGCCCAGTAAAGAGCCGTGAAGAAGTCCACCCCCTCAGCATACATGTAAAGCAATGCCAAGATTATCGCAAGCAAAACCACAGCTAATGCAAGAGCGAATATTTTGCTCCTTTTCAGCTTTGTCCTTATCTTCAAAAGCCTTCTAACTAACGGAATGGGTATCATTGCATTAGAAGTTAAGACTCGACCTTAAAAAGCTTCACATTTCCAGTGGAAATAAAACACCACAATTTTGGATAACAATGGATAATCCAATACGCCAATGTCCACTAGTTCCAGTGGAAATAAAGCTCTTTTTCCATGTCTATCTGAACGTTCATAAAATTATCTGATGACCCCCCCAGAGTTTCATTTCCACTGGAACTCGATTTTGAAAAATGGACGGATTTTGTGGAAGGAGAGAATGTAAAAACCATTTAAAAGGACATTTAACGTTTACAAATATTGATCTGTTCACGATGTTTAAATAAAAAACGGCAATTAGTTATTATTTTTACTATTTATTTATGTCATTGTTGAACAATGTTCATAGATAAGTATATATATCCAAAAGTACAGAGAATATGGGAGTGTTTACACCAGATTAATTATAAAAAGAGTGGTGTTTTGCGCCGCTTCCACAGGAAATACAACTCTGGGGGGTCAGCTCATTGTTTAACAATTAGCCCCTTAGTAAATGCTTTTGTTAAATCCAATGCATATCTAAGATCATTATTGTCCTTGTTTTGATGTATATATATGTTCATTTTTTCTCCACGAGAAGCGGGAACTGAATTGTCAAATGCTTGCTAATTGTAAACTTTTCATATGACTTTTATGTTCCTTATGAGCGTTGCTTCCAGTGGAAGAATGAGCTTAAATACTTCAAAGGTCAACTTCATAAGGTGGTTCCTGTGGAAGTACTCAAGTGGCTGGAAGAAGGGTATGATGGTGCTAAGGATATAGTGGACCTTCCGTGGAAAGTTACAAAAACTGCAGAGAATTTCTATGTTGCTGAACATCCCAAAATTCCGTTTGTTCTCAACATCGTGATAACCGATGAGTTTGTTCACCTTATAGTTCCGCTTGGATTGGAGACTGTTGCATTGGAGTTGCCAGAGCGCTTGAAAGTTTACCATACCCTCTTGTTGCTGAACGATAGGCTAAATCTGATAAAGTTCTGCATAACTGGGATGAATGAGGAGATAACCTTGAGGGTTGACTTGGACAGGAAAACTCTTGGAAAAGGGGAATTTAACGATGCTCTTACAAGTCTCTTGATAGGTTTGAATCAAGTAATAGCTGCCTTGGGACTTGAAGAAGAGTTCGCTAGGGCAGTTTTTGAGAGAGTTGCAATGATGGTGCTGGAAAGACTTGAAAAAGGTGCCAAAAAAGAAGAAATTCTGAACTTCTTGGTAGTTAAGGTCGGGATGGATCCAAAAGATGCCGAGGAATTCTTGGAAAAGATAATTGAGACTAAAAGCCCGAAAGAGGATATTGGTTACTTTTAACTACCTTTCAATTTTTAATTCCATCAGCCTCCTGCACAAGCTCCAGTGGAAATGAAACTCTTGATGTATGTCCTTCTTAAAGACCAACTTCAATTCGTTTAGCCCAGTTTTCCCCCTAAATTCACCAAACAAAAGCACGTTGTTAATTTCTATAACACCAAAAACTGCCGCCAAATTGAAGATTAGGGTCCTCAGCTGGTAACCGGTTGCGTAGTGTTCGCTTAGCTCTTCGTGGGGATATTCAAAGAGAAAGTACTCGACGCCTTCGATTTTAGCTATGTCGGTCATCGCTATATCTGCCGTTAAGAGAACTACGAGTGCTGGGGTGTTTTTATCGAACTCCTTTAAGCTCTTTATTATCCGCTCGTCGTTTGTGTTCGTCTTTTCATCGACGCTTTTTACCTCTATTATTTTGTCTTTTATCTTTTCGTATTCCCTTAGGGCTATGTACGCAGCTTTCCTTGATTTCTTCATCCTCCTGTTGCTAAATTCTTGGAGCAAATGCGAATTGTGGAGAATTTTTCTCAGCTCTTTTAATTGTGCTGGCTTGTATTTGAAGTTCATTGAGTTTTCTATTTCCTTCTTGACCAGATCCACTATGGCTATCTGGATTCCTTCCACTCCCCTAAGCTTTGATAAGAATGCGTGGTACAGCAGGTTTGTATCCGGGGCGAAGACTATCCCCTTCGTGAGGCTCTTGTATGCGTTGAGCTTCTCCTGGAACTCTTCTATGTTTGCGTAGTTTATGATTCCACTGGAAAGGAAGCACTCATAAAAGTCTCTGTATGTGGGAAGATCGTATAGGTACTTTTCTTTCCCTCGAAGTACTTTATGAAATTCGTCTTCTTTGGCCAACACCCGTATTTTGTAGCCCTCTCTATAGGGAAACGCCTCCAAAAGCGGGATGTTGTAGAGGGGGCTGCCCACTCTTATTTTGTCTCTCATCTGGATTAGGTTTATGAGTATCTGGAGTTCGGGCTTCTCTATAATTTTTTCCATCGCCTGCCCTCCATAAAGTCCTTTAGTCTTTGAATGTGCAGAGGAATCATCATGTATGGCCTGTTTGCGTATTCCAAGTCCCTAAGTGAAAGGTAAAAGAGGTGCTCCACTTCCAGTGGAATTGCATGAATAGCTGCTCCTGCTACTAAGGCCTTTCTTCCAGAGGTTATGTCAACAGAAACTTCGTATCCTTCTTCTTTCAGCTTTTTGAGGAGTTCTCCTATCTTCTCATCTGCCTCGAGAAAGTTGTCTTCCTCTATTATCGCCCATTCTATCTCTGGAGAAAAGCCGTATTCACTGGAAATTATCTTCAGGGCTTCCACAGCTTTTGGCAGCTTCTCGGAATAGATATCCTCCAGAAAGATGTAGATCTTATCTGGCCTGTAGCCCCTCATAACCACGGCGTAGTATGAGTTTATCATGGCCCACGTTGACCTTCCGAGCATTGTGATATATGCCTTCATAGGCTCCACTTTAATCTATAAGGATGAGCCCATACAAAACACTTTCGGAGAAGTCAAGCTCAACTATTTTTGAGAGCTCTATCCCCACGGCGTCTATTGGGGGCCTTACCTTACTTGGCATTTTGCATTTTCCGCTTTTCTCGAATTCGCACTCTTCACAGAGGTTGCAGTTTCCCGGAAATAGTGCTGTTGCATAGAAGTTCCCGCCTTTGAACAGCTCTTCTTCTCTTTTGAGAATGTAATTCAATACCTTTCGTTTTTCTTCGTCAAAATTTTCAGAATTAATGCTAAACTTTATCAGGAGCGCTCTTTTGTAGTGCTGTACTAGTTCTCTTGCTTCCCTCCATGAGGGAGCATGAGGCGGGCAGGAAGGGCTTTTTCCATAGGCTGGACAGCTTCTGCACTTCCACACCGGTCTTGGTGAAACAATAATTTCCTCTGCTGCTACCTCTTTCTCCCAGATTACCCTCATACAGGAAAAATTGAAAAATATCAATAAAAACTTAATCCATCAGGCGACCTCCGTTGACGTCAACGACTTCTCCGGTTATGTGATCGTTTTCTAGCAGAAAAATAACTGCATGGGCTATATCCTCTGGCTTGGCTATCTCTCCGGTCAATGAAAGCTTTCTTAGCCTTTCTCTCATCTCCTCGTTTATCATATCGGTTTCAACGGGTCCTGGGGCAACGGCATTTACTAAAATGTTCGGTGCTAAGTGTCTTGCAAGGTTGAAGGTGAGCGCTATCAAACCTCCTTTTGAAGCGGCGTAGTGGGCCCCTACAGTCCCTCCGTCTTTACCGGCTATTGAGGCTATGTTGACTATTTTGCCTCTCTTCATGTATTTGAGAACCTCTTGCGTAACTATGAAGGCTCCCTTTAGGTTAACTCCCAGAACTCTGTCCCACTCTTCGTCGCTTATCTCCATCGGGTTTATTGTCCGTCCAAGGATTCCGGCATTGTTGATTAGGATGTCAATCCTTCCAAACTTTTCGATGGCCTTTTCCACCATCTCTCTGACTTCTTCCCTGTTGCTCACATCTGCCCTAACTGTAAGGGTTTCCACTCCATAAGCTCTGCACATTTCTTCGGTTTTCTTTGCGTTTTCTTCATCCCTTGCGTAGTTTATAATCACGTTACATCCCTTCTTTGCCAGAGCAACTGCAATTGCCCTTCCTATTCCCCGAGAGGCTCCGGTTACTAAAGCGACTTTTCCTTTCAGCTCCATGTCGATCACCAAAATAAATTTGGGAAAGTGCCATAAAAGCTTTATCAAATAAAAGAATAATGCCGGAATACTTTTACGTTCTTAATCATTGTGTTGAAACATGAAAACCATTCAAAGTCATTCAAGGAAAGAACGATTTTGGAAAGATTAACCCTCAACCTAAAACCTGGAGCAGGCAAGGAGGATTTAGAAAAGGCCCTGAAAAGGGCACGTAATTCGATTTGGGGGCTTGTTGGAATGAGAGAAGGTAATCATTTGTATCTCAGCTTAACGTAGAGATTGACACCACTCTGGAGGGCTGCCAGGGAGTTTAGGGTTAGGAATACCCAGTCCCCTATTAGATACGAATAGATTGCGAGCAGTGTTGAGGCAGTAACGTAAACCAGAACAAACTCCAAGTTTAGTGGACATCTCTTGTTTTTGATTGTTTCCCATGTTTGGGGCACCCAAGAACTCACGAGAAGAAGCATGCCTATGAGTCCCACGAGTTCCTTCATTTTATCACCTCCCTCTCTTGCACCGAGGACTATTAACACTGTTTAAAAAAGATTGTGGACTATTACAGGTGTATTCCTAAAAAAGAAAAGCGCAAAATAATCAAAAGAATGTCAATACTTTAATTCGGAGGCGAGTTTTGAGGTTGCCCATGTTTTAACGTCTTCATCGAGAATATCGTTAATAATCTTAAACGCCTCCTGAATCTTTCCCTCTCTTGCGAGGGCTAATGCCACCTCAGCCTGTATTTTTGACCTGTTGGAGATATCTCTTATAAGTCCGGCTATTTTTAAAGCTTCGTCTGGTTTACCAAGCCCAAGAAACTCGAAAGCCAGGCTCATGAGGGCTTTAGTGGTACTCTCATCGTTTTCAATTTCAAAGATAGCTTCTATTGTTTGGTTGAGAGCATCATGGTAGTCTCTTCCCTGCTTTGCCATCTCTACCGTTAGCATTGACATTGACTTTGCCCTTATCCCCTTGTCGGGAATCGACTCTGCAATTTGAAGTGCGTTCTCAAAGTCACCTCTCTTTATGAGTTTTGAGACGGTTTCGTAAAGGGCCCGTGACTGGTACCATTCCTGCATGCAAACACCAAATAAGTTTTGCATTTGGAAAATTTAAGCTTTCCTACATCCCAAGAATAACGTATATTCCAAGGAGTATCAGCAATGTTCCTGCAATCATTGAAAGCTCTCTGGACTTTTGGACTATTCTCTGGGAGATTGATTTGCTCTCCGTTATGCTTCCGACCGTGAAGAGTATTATGAGCAGCGGGAGGACAAAGATGATGTTGTAAAGTGCCAGGAGGATCAGGGTTAGGCTTCTCCCTACTTTGGATATAAGGATTGCATATGCCAGATAAGTTCCCGAGGAACACGGGAGGAGTGTAAAGGATATTATGATGCCGAGAGAGAAAGCTCCAAAGAGGGTTGCTTCCCTGCTGAATATGCTTTTTCTAACTTCTTTCTTCTTTGCTATCCTGCTTTTTTCCATATAGCCGGTTACAAATGTGTAAGCGCCGAATGCTATTGAAACCACTCCTGCGACCCATACCGGGATTGTCTTCGTAAGTATCACCAGACCAATCCCGAGGAGGTAGTATGAGATGTAAACTGCAGCAACAAAGGCCAGTCCAACGGCATAGATTCTTCTTTTGGAGATGTTTTCTTTGAGGGATAGGGCTATGAGAAGCATGGTGTAAATGACGAACGTACAGGGGTTTATTGAATCAGCACCTGCCAGTGCGAGTAGAGGGTAGATTAAGTTCTTCAACCCGAGAATTGCCAATATCCCCGCTGTTAATCCAATTGAAGACAAAATTATCAACATGAGGGCCTTGATTTCAGACCTCACTCGGCTCACCATTGGTGAAAATATATTCAAGCTTATTAATGATTTCGGTCTGGTTTTCCGGGATTAGATACGTCTTGTCAGTTATAAAAAGGACTCCCTCAGCTTTTTTGGCTTCTTCGACAAGGTCGTCGGCGTAGTCCACTGGAAATTCTCCGTTCACTATTGCATAGAGCTTTCCTTCGTAGAATACTCCTATTACCGGAACGCCAGTTACTCCAAGGATTTCATAGAGCTGTTCAAACATCTTTCCGTTATGTTCGTTTCCCTGCAACTCGTAGTATGTTAAAGCCTCTTCCCCGAAAAACTCTGGAATATCTTCTTTCATTTTCTTACAGTGGGGGCATGTTGCCAGTCCGTACATGTAAAAGTGGAACTTTGCTTTATCTAGTGTGAACGTTTCTGTTGCTGTGCTGGGGGACGATGAAGATGAGGGATTGTCAGATATACACATGCTGGTAAGCACTACCAGTACAAGCAGCAACCCCGGCAGAACTTTTTTCATGAAACTCACCTAATTCGGGGATATGCTTTGTGGGTTATAAATGTTTAGAGATGTAAATTTTTTGGCACGTATCTTTTTAAGAACTTCCAAAATAGATGAATGGTGGTGAAAATATGGGTGACGTCGAGAAAGCCCTTCAAACTTTTTATTCGATGAAGTTGAAGGATATAATGCCGTCGATACCCTCGATGCCAATTGTTACTGCTGATTCTCCTATCGTTGATGTGCTTAAGCTGCTCAGGACAAGACACCACGTGTGGGTTGTAAACAACAGGGATGAAATGAAGCTTGAGGGGGTTATACGGTATCTTGATGTCCTGTCTATTCTCCTTCCGCCGGAGAACACAAAGGCAAGGCTTGGCAACATAAGCACGGTTTTTAAATCCATCTTGGGTGGGGCGGAAAAGGCTTCCGATGTCATGGAGCGCAACGTTATGACAATAGACGAAAATGCCACGGTTATGGATGCCCTTACAAAGATGAGAAGGTATAAAGTGCAGATCTTGGCAATTGTCGATGAGAACAATGTCTTGGAGGGGGAAATAAGCCTGAGGTTGCTTATTGACGAGTTCCTGAGACTAATGAGGGTGGGTGGTGTACAATGGCTCCAGAATGGATCCTCTTCACCATTGGAGTAGCTCTCATCTTCGGAAAGATAGGAGATCATCTAATGGAGCGCTTTGAGCTTCCTGGAGTTTTGGGCGAGATACTGATGGGCATGGTACTGGGAAATCTGATATACTTTGGTCTGGTAAACCCGGAATATCTTACACTGCACTCTAATGAGACGTTTGAATTTCTTGCTCGTCTAGGCATAATTTTCCTGCTCTTCTTGGGCGGTCTTGACGCGGATGTTGAGATGCTCAAAAAAACCGGCGCTGTTGCGACCGTTTCTACCGTCACGGGAGTCATCGTCCCGTTAGCCCTTGGCTACTTCGGGCTCAAGCTGATGGGTTATCCCTCTAAAGAGGCCTTTGCCGGGGGAGTCTTATTAACGGCTACGAGCATAGGGATAACCGTTAGAGTTATGATGGATCTTGGGGTTTTGAGGAGCGATGTTGGTATAGCTTCCCTAAGTGCGAGCGTTATAGATGACTTCCTTGGAATCGCGTTGATAATATTTGCAGTTGGTACTGGAAGCATTTTGGGATTAATAAGCAAAATGGCCGTCTTCTTTATAATCACGGGTTTGGTTGCTTGGTATACGATCGAAAAGTACATACGCTTTTCGGAATGGCTGCACGTGGAGAAGGGTGTTTTGGGGATGGTTCTTGCTTTGATGTTTTTCTTTTCAGCATTGGCAGAACACTGGTTTGATGCCGCTATAGAGGGAGCTTTTATGGCCGGTTTGGTTCTATCAAAACTTCCAGAGGGTAAGAGAATAATGGAAGACGTGAAGGCAATAGCTTACGGATTTTTAGTCCCTGTGTTCTTTGTGTACACCGGAGCGATGCTTGATTTGAGGGTTTTTACCAGCTTTGATGCCCTATCTCTTGCGGCTGTTTTGACGACAATTGCAGTTGTTGGAAAAGTCGTCGGCAGAGGGCTGGGAACCCTGATTATGGGGTGGAGTGCTAGAAAGGCTCTCCAGATGGGGATTAGCTCAATCCCAAGGACTGAAGTTGCGCTTGTTAACCTCATGGTTGCAATCCACGGTGGTGCAATTCCAGAAAGCGATGCCCCAAAGTTCATTGCAGCCACGCTGATTTTCATAACGGTCTCTGTTTTAATAACCCCACCGTTGCTAAAGTGGGCGTTTAAAGAAGAAGTGGAGGCCATGAAACAGGGAAAAATGGAGAAGAGAGTGGAAGCTGTGAAAGAAACGAAGAGGAGGATCTCAATATTGAAGGGGCCAAGGAAAAATCACTAAAACACCCTTGCATATCCCCATTTTTTAACGCTTGTTAGGATTGACGTTTCCGTGCTCTTTATTCCCTCAATTTTTCCAAGCTTTTCTATTAAGAAGTTCTCGAGTTCCTGGAGGTCTTTCACGGTTACCTGCATGAGAACGTCGTGGGCTCCGGTGGCTATTCCCAAAACATCGACTTCCGGAAGTTTGGAAAGCTCTTCAACCGCTCTTTTGACCTTGTTGGGCTCGATGTCAACGGCTATGAATGCCACTATGCTGTAGCCAGCTTTGAAGGGGTTTATTAGGGCAGCGAACTTCCTTATTATCCCTTCTTCCATGAGCTTTTTTACCCGGAGCCTTACGGTTGATTCGGGCACTCCTATTTTCCTTGCTATCTCTGAATAGCTCATCCTTCCATCTTCCTGGAGCAGCCTTAGTATGCTTTTATCTATTTCATCCAATTTCATTTCATTCACCTAGTTAGCATTTTGTTTAAATATTGGTCTGCTGAATTTTAAATATTTTGTGCTATTTTTGTTAGATTCCGCAAAATTTAACCGAAAATGCTATTAATTCCAAACACATATTTAAACCGGTGGGAAACTTGAGAAAGGAGGATGTTATAGAGCGATACTCGAGAATCTTTCCGAAAGCTTCACGTGTAAACTACGCCCCGGTAGTTGCCGTTAAAGCCAAAAACGCGAAGGTGTGGGATATTGAGGGGAGGGAGTACATAGACTTTCTTAGTGATGCTGCAGTTCAAAACGTTGGCCGCAACAACGAGCGAGTTGTTAATGCGATAAAAGACCAGGCTGAAAAGCTCATACACTTCACTTTCATCTACGGCTTTACAGTTGAGCCCCTCCTCCTTGCGGAAAAGCTTGCGGAGATTTCCCCAATTGAAGAGCCGAAAATAGCCTTTGGTTTGAGCGGAAGCGATGCAAACGACGGGGCAATAAAGTTCGCCCGGGCTTACACCAAGAGGAGAACCATTCTCAGCTATCTTAAGAGCTATTACGGTGCCACGTATGGTGCGTCAAGCATAACAGGTCTTGACTTTCACGTCAGGGCGCTAGTAGGAGAGCTCAGTGATGTTCACTATATCCCATATCCGGACTGCTACAGATGTCCCTTTGGAAAAGAAAGGGGCTCTTGTAAAATGAAGTGCGTTGAGTACATAAAAGCCAAGTTCGAGGGAGAGGTTTACGCGGATGGCGTTGCTGCATTGTTTGCCGAGCCAATTCAGGGCGATGCCGGGATGGTCGTACCTCCCGAGGATTACTTCAAGCGAGTCAAGAAAATCCTCGATGAGCATGGGATTCTTTTAGCTGTAGATGAAGTTCAGAGCGGTATTGGGAGAACGGGGAAGTGGTTTGCCATAGAGCACTTTGGAGTTAAGCCGGACATAATAACAGTAGCAAAGCCTCTTGGGGGAGGTCTGCCAATAAGTGCCGTAATCGGCAGGGCTGAAATCATGGACTCTCTCCCACCTTTGGGGCATGCTTTTACATTAATTGGAAATCCCGTTGCGAGCAGGGCGGCTCTTGCTGTGATTGGGGAGATTGAAGAAAAAGATCTCTTAAAGAGGGCAGAAAAGCTTGGAAGCTATGCTATGAAAAGACTTGGAAAGATGAAAGAGGAGTATGAGCTAATTGGCGACGTGAGAGGGAAGGGACTTATGATAGGCGTTGATTTGGTTAAGGACAGGGAGACCAAGGAGAGGGCATATGATGAAGCTAAGAAGGTCGTCTGGAGGGCTTATGAACTCGGATTAATCGTTGCCTTCCTGCAGGGGAACGTCCTGAGAATACAGCCTCCGCTAACGATTGAGGAAGAGACCCTCGATGAGGGCCTTGATAAGCTTGAAAGGGCGATAACGGATGTTGAAGAGGGCAAAGTTGGGGATGAAGCCTTGAAGTTTGTTCACGGCTGGTAGCATTTTTCTCTTCCCTTTATCGCTCTTTTCTGAACATTAGAGTACTTTTTGCTTCCCAAAAATTTATAAAGTGATCTTCTTTCGGCGGGAGAGTAGCAAGGTGAAAAATATGAAGAGAAAAGTGGCCACGAGCATGCAAGCTAGGAAGGCATCATTGATAGTCCAGAACACCCAAATGCCTAGGTGGTTCTACGCTTTCGTGCCGTTTAAGATAGCCACAGGCGGTTCTTCCCAGGTCATTCCTCTCTATGCCATACATCTCGGCGCTGGTGCCGGAGAGGTGGGATTATTAAACGCATTATCAACACTTGCTTCCACTATAGGGACGATATTCTGGGGCAAGCTGAGTGATAAAACCCTTAGAAGGAAGGTCTTTATCTTAATGGGTCTCTTGAGCACCTCCGTCTTTCTAAGCCTGCTGGCGTTTGCAGAGAGCTTTTGGGATCTTCTATTAATCAACGCGGTTTATTCATTTTTCCTAGCTTCCACTGTTTCGATACCCATTGTCCTCCTCTTTAGAAACGTGAGAAAGACAAGATGGGATGAAGCCGTAGGGAAGTTCAACAAAATCGGAGGCTGGGCATGGGTTTTGGGGCTTTTGATAGGATTTATGCTGGTTAGGTTATTGAGTTTTAAGGAGCTCTTCCTTCTCTTTGCCGTGGTGAACATTCCAGGCTTTGTTATGGCTTTGAAAACCATCAGGGAAGCTCCGGTTTACCTGCACAGAAACAACATCAAGCCCTTTGTGACCCAGGTTGTTCAGAAAGGCCGCTATCTCCCCAACTTTATCATCCATTTGCCCACAAAATTGAAAGTTTCTCCGAAGCTCAGCGGCTTTTATCTGTCTTCGCTCTTTTTCTGGGTATCCTCGGGTATGTACTCTACCCAGCTCCCGGTGTTTTTGATAAAGAACGGGGTTACAAGTCAAGAAGTCTTCGGGTTTGCCATACTAAATTCCTCAATTTCGGCAATGCTCTATCAGAGGGTAGGGACAAAGCTTAAGTCCAAGAACCCTGCTTTGGCACTAACTCAGGGGTACTTCTTTAGAAGCCTTGGGATCCTCTTATTGCTGCTCCCCTTTAACGTTCCTTATGCTTTACTCATCTCAGCCGCTGGAAGCTATGTCCTCTGGGGCTACTCCTGGTCCTACATAAGCGTTTCATCAACTTCTCTCATAGGGAGGATGAGTTCTCCAAAAGAGCAGGGGAGTGCTTTAGCGACTGCAAATTTAGTGAACTCTGCGGGGTTCGTTTTGGGGAGCCTGGCTGGGGGATTTGTAGCGTCGCAAATTGATTCCTTCCTGAACTTTGCCATAGCCTCTTCACTGAGCCTTTTGGCAGTGGTTCCAATTATCAGTCTAATGGGTCTTTCGTTTGTGTCTCCATTCTCAGCTCTCCCCCAAATAAGGAGGAAAAATTAGTGTATCTCTGCATTTCCAACCGTTATATATCTTCCATGCCTTTTCACGAACTCCAAAAAGCGCTTGTACGTGGGATGGTTGCTCAGGGTTTCGCTGTCCCCAATAGCAATCAGCTTTCTCTTTGCCCTTGTTAGAGCAACGTTAAGCCTTCTCAGATCAGTTAAAAACCCCAGTTCGCCCTCCTTATTCGACCTCACAAAAGACAATACTATAACTTCTTTCTCCCTTCCCTGGTAGCCATCTACCGTGTGAACTTCAACCTCTTCCCCTACTAGCGATTGTATCAGGTCAACCTGATCATCATAGGGTGTGATTATCCCTATCCACTCTTCTTTAACCCCCATCCTCAAGAGCCTCTCCACTATCTCTTTAACCAAGAGCGCCTCAAGCGGATTTTCTCTTGAGGTGGAGCCCTTTCTCTGCCTCTCCCACTTGTCCCTTCTCTCCGCAGTATCGACAAAAACGAGCGGCTCCTCTCTTTTCAGAATTGAGTCCCAGGGCTCTCCGAAAAACGGTTCCCTAACTTTCAGGTCGGCCAGAGTTATGTTCTTCACGCTCTCGTCCGCTTTTATCTTTCCTTCGTAGAACTCTCTGCTCGGAAACTCCATGAGCTTCTCGTTCATCCTGTACTGTATTTCAAGCATCTTCGCTTTCTCTGGATAGAGCTGGATGAGCTTTTCAAAAAGCGTCTCGCTAAGTTCTTTTGCCTCTTCACTTAGGATCGTCGGGGGTAGCTGTTTGTGGTCTCCAGCCAAAACAAAGCGCTTGGCTTTTGCGATTGGAATTAAAACACTCGGAATCGTCGCTTGGGATGCTTCATCTATTACCGCAACATCAAATTCAACATCTCTTATAAATTCAAGGGCTGCAGAAGAGTTCGTGCTCAGGATTACATCTGCCTTATCGATTATTTCTCTGATTATCTCTTCCTCTATCTTTTCGACAAACTTGTAGAGCTTCTGCACCTCTTCGTTTAGCGCTATCCACTGTGCCATCTCCTTGACGTCCTTTGCGGGGACTCCCCTTGCGCCTCTGCCCTTCTCGGCCAGCTTTAAAATCTGCTTGTTGGTTAGCCCTCTTCTAAGGCTTGGCGTAGGTTTTTTGTACTGGTCCCTCATCATGGCAAGCCTCTCAGCCTTATTTCTAAGCTCTCTGACCCTTCTGTACCTTTCGTGGCTTTCGACCTGAAACGCAAGGGTTGATTCCTTCAGGTGCTTTGAGACTCTCGAAGGGTGGCCCAAACGTACAAGCTTGACCTTTCCCCAGAGCCTCTCCACGAGGTTGTCAACTGCGACGTTGCTCTCCGCTGTTACAAGGACTTTGCTTCCTCTCTTAACTTCCTGGAGAACAAGCTCAACGAGTGTCCTTGTCTTTCCGGTGCCAAAGGGTCCGTGGATTAGGAAGAAGTCTTCACTTCCTAGAGCATAGCTTATAGCTTTTCTCTGGGTGTGGTTGAGGTTTTTATCGAAGGGTTCAAACTCCTGAGGAGTGCTCTTCATGGGTTTTTCCTGGTTTAGGGTGAACTTCAGGGCTTTAATGCCACTTTCGCTGAGGTTTTTTAGGTTCTCTATCTGCCTTCTAAAGGTTACATCGTTTGCGTAGAGGTCTATCCTAACGTTCCTCAGAGCCCATGAGGGAACCGATTCCAGGGCAACAACAATAAACCTGCTCCCCTTTTCAACAACGGTTCCAACAAGGTCACTCATTAGAGGATTTCCTCGGCTGATTAAAACCAGATCCCCAACGCTTATCTCTGTTTTAAATGGCTCTTTTCTTCCATACTTGACAAGCTTAAAGCCGAATTCTTCGCCAATTATTTTTCCATTGAGGTTTAGAATAGCCCTTCCAAGTTTTTCCCTCTCGTAACCTCTAAGCCTGCGCATCTCTTCGCGCATTGCCTCTATCTCAGCCTCTCGCTCAAGCTCTACAAGTTCAATGAGCTTTGCAATGTAACTTTTGATGTGCATGAGGTTCACCAGAATTTAAGAAAGTTTAAGTTTTTTGATTACGCTTTCTCTCACTTTCTCTGCAATTAAAACTGCTTCTTGAGCATCCTCTAAATCTGGCTCATAAAACCCAGGATATCTGGATTCTACGGCATAATATGTGAGCTTTTCAATTTTCATATCTCGAAGTGTCTCAAAATCTTTGTCTATGCTTATACATAATTCCAATAAATCACTTATCTGACCTCCTCCCCGCCCTGAAGGGCGAGGGTTCATCTTAGCTCCTCGCCAACGACGGGAAGGTTTGAGGGGTCTCATTCAGACCCAGGCTAAAGCGGGTCTTCGACCCCTCGGGGAGGGTCTTCCCCCCATTACCCCTACCCCCCGCTAAAACGGGAAGGCTCGGGGTTATCGCTCAAACCCCATCTCAGGGTTTCCAACTATTCAGGAGGGTTTTTAGAGGACGCTTTACAGCGTCATCCTCCCAAAGCCGGGAGGACACGTTTGAAACCCTCTTCTCATTGGGTTGTCTTTGAGTAGCCTTCTCAAGGTTTTATTACACTTTTAAGTTTAAAAAGATTTCGGTCATTTAATGGTCAGGTTTTCAGATTCTGCATCCCCCTAAAGGGCAAGGCTTTCAAGAGAAAAAGTAACATCTCCCTTGCAACTAATAGGTCATCTTCTGCTTTTTTAATCCATCTTTTGACCTCTTCGAGGATTTCCTCCATATTATTTTACCCTCCTTGTTGGCGTAGTATGCTACGTTTCCAACTACTCTCTTCTTTTTTTCAAATATTGATTTTGGAATAATGATGATATCGGCTGGGATTTTATTTTTAGTCAATTCTCTTTTAATTTCAATATATAAATCCCAGAAAAGAGGCTTTTTGAGGGGAGTTGTTGTAATAATCACTACATCCCAGTCACTCTTGTGTGTATAATCTCCTCTAGCTCTGGAGCCAAAAAGAATAATTTTCTCAATAGACACATTTTTCTTAGATGCTGCGTCTAGAATTGTGTTTTTTATCGTGGATAGGATATCATCTGGCATCTGAAACGCCTCACTTTTTTCTTAAATTCTTCCCCACTTATAACACTTTCGTGCTTTAAACCCAAGAAGAGCATTTTTTGGTGGGCCCGCGGGGCTTCGAACCCCGGACCTCCCGCTTATCAGGCGGGCGCTCTGACCAGGCTGAGCCACGGGCCCGTAAGAATTCTGGTGCCCCGGCCGGGATTTGAACCCGGGTCGCGGGATCGAGAGTCCCGCATGATTGACCGGGCTACACCACCGGGGCGTCGATGTTGATAACTCAAAATGAATTTATAAATCTTTCGATTCTTTGGGGCGTGTTTATAGTAACCTTTATTAGGGTTTTTGCTGAATTCTTTCAGGTGGT
The DNA here is from genome assembly GCF_009372125.1 of Thermococcus sp. 101 C5. NCBI lineage: Archaea > Methanobacteriati > Methanobacteriota > Thermococci > Thermococcales > Thermococcaceae > Thermococcus > Thermococcus sp. 101 C5. The sequence goes on along the minus strand of NZ_WHIZ01000022.1, from coordinate 258 downwards.
TGTCGTGATCCCCAGATGGGATCACAGACTCAAAGACCCTGAAAGCGTGGCATTCGCAATTCTTGACGTTTTAGCAGACTTCGAATCAGAAGGAAAGCTGAAGAACCTGCCAAAATCCAAAAAATTTCCAGTAAAAACAATACTGGCAATACTCCTCTTTAAACAATACTACAACCTACCCCTCAGAGACGCCCAGCACTACGGCAGAAAATTCTTCGGAGCAAACATTCACTACTCAACCCTCCACAACTGGGAGAA
>NZ_WHIZ01000021.1:0-28128 GCF_009372125.1 Thermococcus sp. 101 C5 | reverse complement strand
GTAATGTGTTATGGTCTGAAAATCCTCCTCAGAGTCAAATACTGTTTAAATAACAGGGGGTGAAACTAAACACGCCCTCACCCCTTCTCAGGGGTTCCATCTCAAAGCTGCAGTTGCAAACCCCATAATCTTCTCTGCGAGTTCGCTATTGCCTCCAAGCTTTTTGTAAAGCCGATAACTTTCCCAAATCTTTGAGTAGAGCTTTTGAGATTCTCCTACATTCAATGATCTAGTTGTCACATACAGCCTTGTGAGGTGTATGGCCATCTCCAGCAGGTAGAAGTCAACCCGGCTGGGAGGAGGAACTAAAACCGGGTGTAGGTCGTCATAAGTTGGAATCAATGAGCACTCCAAAATACGTGCTTTCCCCAATTTGTCTTCGATCTCCTTCTCGGAAAATTTTATCCTTCCTTCTATGCTGGGAAGCCCCTTGATTTTCCTGATGGGAACTGATTTTGCATCTTCGAACTCAACTTCAACCGGCAGATTTAGGGCGGTTTTTACCAGCAGTTCAACGTCCCATGTTATGTGAATCGCTCCATAGGGATATTCCTTTATATCTCTGGCACTCTTCCCCTCAAAAAGCTTGAAATTCAGTCTCTTGTCTTTTCTGGTAACCCCAACTGGAGTTATGTTTGACTTGGTTACAAGGAGGACTTCGTAGATCTGACCTTCTTTTAAAATTTCCATTATTAAACCCTCCGACGGAAGAAAAAAGAGAATTAGAGGTTTTGTTTGGGGAGCACAAGAATGTCGTTTCTGTCTATGTAGAATGTCACTTCGCCTTGTGGTCTTAAGTGGACAACGTCTTTGTCGTTTATTGTTCTGGCAATTATTCTAGTTTCTCCAAACAGTCCAACGACTTCGATGAAAAATCCGTAGTATTCTATAAGGTCGACTTTGCCCGTTATTGCCACGGCATTTTCGATGGGGTGTAAGCTGATGCGCTCTGGTCTTATTACTATGACGACTTTGTCACTTTTGTCTGTGTATGTGAGCCCATCGAGTCTGAAGTTCTCGAATTCAACCGTTACCTTGTCCCCTTCTCTTTCCACGACTTCAGCAGGGATTACGTTGGTTTTGCCCATAAATGATGCCACGAATTCGGTCTTTGGTTTTTCGTATATTTCCTTTGGTGTTCCCACCTGCTCTATCTGCCCTATGTTCATCACAGCTATCCTGTCACTTATTGCCATTGCTTCTTCTTGGTCGTGAGTGACGTATATGGCTGTGATATCAAGTTCTCTCTGTATCCTTCTTATTTCAGACCTCATCTCTAACCTGAGTTTTGCGTCCAGATTTGAGAGGGGCTCGTCAAGCAGAAGTAACTTGGGTTCTACCACAAGTGCCCTGGCTATGGCAACTCTCTGCTGCTGACCACCACTGAGCTGTGTGGGATATCTGTCCTCGTATCCTTGGAGTTTAACCAACTCAAGGACCCATTTTACTCTTCTTTCGATTTCCTGCTTGGGGAGCTTTCTTATTTTGAGTCCATATGCAATGTTGTCATAAACTGTCATGTGGGGCCATAATGCGTAGTTCTGGAAAACCAGCACAGCTCCTCTTTCACTTGAACTTTTGTAGGTCACTTCTTCATCATCGAAGTACAGGTGCCCTTTGTCAGGGAAGTCGAGACCAGCAATTATCCTCAGCGTGGTCGATTTTCCGCATCCACTTGGCCCGAGCAGTGTAAATAGCTCTCCGTGTTTTATGTGGAGATCGATACCTTTCAGAGCAACGGTTTCACCGAAAGTTTTCACTATACTCTCAAGCCTGACCTCAACCATATTCTCACCTCATGTTAGCCCAATGAAGGAGTATCTTTGCTTTGTGATTATATTAACTACCACAATAGCAGTTATCTGCACAACTATCAAGAGAACACCTAATGCTGCTGCTATGTTTATACTGCCCGCTGCGGACATCAGGACTTCTTTCATGAATGCCGTTATTGGTGCCTGTTCCATGTTTATTGAACCAAGGGTTATTCCAACGCTTGTTTCGCTCATTGAATAAACAAAGCTCAGCATTGCTCCTCCAAAAGCGTTCAGAGATATCAGCGGCAACAAAATTCCAATTATCGTTTTCCATCTTGAGGCGCCGAGGTTCATGGAGGCTTCTTCTAGAGAAACATGAACCTGCTGCAGGCCAGCATAAACGGATCTTGCTGCAAACGGGAGCCTTCTTATAGAGTAAGCAAGTATCAACACCAGTGCCGGGTTAAATCCATAGAGCGATGTTGGATTTAGTGGTGAGTTCTCTGGGGTTATTGCTGAGAAGAAATAGAAGTATCCCATTGCTACCACGATTCCCGGTACCGCAATTGGGAGTATCACTATGCTCTCAAGGACGGGACTTAGAATGCCTTTGAATCTGCTTGTAGCGTAGGATGAGGTTATTGAGAGCAGTACTATGAGAATTACAGCTGCTCCGGAGTAGACAAGGCTGTTTACAATAAACCTTCTCACGTCGGGGTTCAGTATCATTTCTTTGATGTAGTCAATTGTGAATCCCTGCGGAAGGACGGTTGTGGTCCATCTTTCTGAAAAAGCAAGCATGACCACACCCAATTGTGGGAAGATTGTGATTAACAACACTGGGAGGAGGACTAAGTAGATCAAAAGGGTCTGCCATGGTTTTGGCTCGCTTATTCTTGGCTTCCATCTTCCGCCTTTACTTAACATTGCATACTGTCTCAAGCCCACGTACTTCCTTATGCCGAGGAAAGCAATTACTGCTAAGGCGAGCATTATTATTGAAAGGGCGGCTATTTCTGGGCTTCTTTCACCAAGACCATAGATGAACTTGCTGAATATCTGGTATGACATGAGCTTCTTGGCTAATGGGTCCCCATGGAAAACAACGGGTGCTGCTAAGTCCTCGAGGCTGAATATGAAGACCAGTGTTGCTCCCGCAGCGATTCCGGGGAGAGCAAGGGGGAACGTTACTGTTCTGAAGAGGTGGAATCCCCTGCTTCCAAGGTTTTCCGCCTGCTCCTCAAGGGTTGGGTCTATGTTGATAAAGCTCGCATAGGCGTTCAGGTAAACTATCGGGTAGTATGCCATAGCTTGAGCTAAAACCACACCGGCTAAACCGTCTATTTTAATCCTAAACGGAAGGATGTGGAGGACTTCGTGAAAGATGTAGTTTATAAGGCCATATTCGCTGAACATTTGCTTTATGACGTAGGCATTCACAAATGGAGTTACCAGCAGTGGGATGAAGAGGGCAATTCTAAAGAAATTCTTCCCTTTGAAGTTGTATCTCGCCATCACAAAGGCAAAGACAGTTCCTAATATTGCCGTAAGGAGCGTTACTAATATGGCGACAACAAGAGAGTTCAATACGACCCCGAAGTCTAGCCCTCTGATTAAATATAAGCTTTCTCCGGTGGAGGTCGCCAATTTTTGGGCAAACTCCCCTCGTGGGGGTATTTGGATATAGTAAGAATCGGTGAGTATGCTCTTAAACCAGTGGAGGGAAATATTTCCATCATACGTGAAGGCTATAAGCAGCATAGATAGAACGGGGACTATCAAAAACACTATCAGGTACAACAGTGGAAAAATATAAGAGAAAGCGACAAGGGGGTCGAACAGTGGAGTCCCAAACAGTCTCTCACTCCATTTGCTAACCTTCATCCTTGCACCTCCGCGAGGATGCTTTGATATTTCTCTCTTGCAGCATCTCTCCATTCTTGCATCAAGGTGTCTCTAAACGAAGCATCCTTTGCAAGTCTGTCGTTGATTTTTTCTGCGTATTCCTCTGTTAAGGTCACAATTTCTCCCGTATCTGGGTCTTTGAACTTTACAGGCTCAAGGAGCCTTGCTTTTAGCTCTTTGTATTTCTCTTCACTTATCTTTCCTTCTTTGTAGGCCTTAGCTAATGAAACCCATGCTCTGTGGAGCTCTTGGTTTGCATCGACTAATGTAGCCTTGAAATAGAGCTGCATTGAGTTTATTGTAGCTAGAGCTTTATTGTCGTCGAATTCTATTCCTTGTGTGGTTAGAGCGCTTTCATAAGCTTTCTTCAGGTCGGGTCTCTTTTGTCCTTCTGGAGTATCAAATACGCTTGGATTGACTGGTAATCTGTTTATCTCCTCATCAAGCCATATCTTTTGCCCTTCCGTTAGAACCCAGTAAATAAACGCCTGTGCAGCCTCTTTTTGTTTTGAATTCACAAGAAGGGCTATTGGGTCACCGTTTATAATGCTCTGTCCCTTTGGAATGATGTACTCACAAGAAGGATTCAACTTCATTGCAGTGTATCCGTAAAAGTCGATTGTACTTCCGACAGCTATGTCTCCTGCAATTACCGCTTCTCTAACGGCATCACTGGCGTCATAAATCTTTGAATTTGCAGCAATTAGCGTGAGAACCTTCCATCCTTCATCCCATCCAAAAGCCTGGAGAATTATCTGGTAAATCCTCGTATTTGAAGTACTTCTTGTTGGATCGGCAATTCCTACTTGAGGTGGATCCATGGCGAAGGTTTCACTTGCTATGTCCTCCCACCCTTGGGGAACAGGAAGGCTCCATCTCTCAAGAACATCATGGTTCACAGTGAATCCAAATGAAGATAATGCCGCTGCGATCCAGTATACTTTTCCATCATCTCCTTTTCTTACCATGGGCATTCCAGCAATTGTTTCTTGGATTTGGGTGCCAATAAGCCCGAGAACATTTTGGTCTTCTATGGGAGCGAGGTAATTGTTCTTGAAGAGGTCATCAAAGAGTGTTGGCCCTCCTCCCCATCCAACGTCGGCTCCTTTTTCTATGTAGTCCGGCCACAGTGACTCAGGAGCTTTTATAAACTTCACATCCTTGATGTTGTACTGTTTTGCTATATCGCTTTGGAGAAACATCTTCTTTGCCATTACCTGTATATTCACGTCGTGTCTTGTTAAAACTACAAGTGTTATTCCCTCTCCTCCAGTTTGTGTTCCTGTCTGGGTTCCTTCTCCGCCAATACATCCTGCGGCGACTGTACTGAGCAATACAATGATCAAAATCGAAAGGCTCGCAAATTTTTTCATCAAGCTCACCCCTTTTGGAGTTCAGATGCCCATTTTTAAATTTTGCCATAAAGATGTTAAAATTAAACAAAAAGAATGGAAAGAGGAAAATCACTTCTTCCTTCTAAAGGCTAGTGGGATTAGGATTAGCCCTACTAAAGCCGCTGGGCCACAAACTCCTCCGCTGCTGGTTTCTGTTTTTGAGGCTTGCTCTAATGACCAGTGTATCATGTTTGTAACAAATGCTGGACCATCGAGGTCGACTCCATGGTATTGGGCTGACCAGGTTGGTTCATAGTCACCGTATGGGCTCTCACCGCTTACGATGAGGACGCTCTGCTTTCCGTTATCAAATTTAATTATTTCTGCCGCTAAGAGCGTAAAGACTCCTACGTCTCCAGCGCTGTATGCATATGCGGGAGGATCATTGTTCTCTACAATAGTACCGTCTTGTGAAGTCTTTACAATCCTATAAACGTTCTCTGGGATGTTTCCGTCAACGAGTTTTTGCCAGTTTCCGTTGTCATCAACCCATGCAACTATTGCGGGGCCGTGGTAGAGGACTTTACCCTCATGCTGGAAGTTCTGGGTGAGCTTTTCTTTGTCTGGGGTGTTATCATCTGGCTGCACAAGACCAACAACTCTGTAAGAAGCCCCAGCGTTGCTTGTTGGGTCTTCAACAGAACAGAGGTCAATTCTTAAGTGTCCAACGCCGAGCTGGTCAAGAAGGGCGTTGACAATATCTTGTGCCAGCACACCGCTACTACCATAGTCGCTATCAGCGGCAACCCAGAGAACTTTTCCTCCTTGCTTGAACCATTCAGCAATGGCCTGGATTTCATCGGGTTGGAACGGGCTTGTTGGTTGTCCGAGAATGAGCATGTCAACGTTTGCAAGGGCATCGGCAGTTATCTTTTCTCCAAAAGGTGATTAATACCGAGCGTGTCTGCGGCCATCGGGTCACCAAAATAGCCCCATTCGACATCGGTAATGGTCTTTACAATTCCATGGGCAAGAGTCTTGTTAGTTCCGTATTCAAGCACATCCTCTGCAAGGTACTTCTCGTTTTCTCCGTGGGCTAAATCCACTGCAACTGTTGCTGCGCTGGCAAAAGCCATACCAAAAAGACCAAACAATACAAAAACTGAAATTAGTATCGAAAGCTTCCTCATGGCGTTCACCAAAGTATTTTATAAAATTTGAAAGTTATAAGATTTTTGACTGTGAGAACGATACTGCGTACGATAATAGGGGGATATTATTCTCTTAAATTCATTCAAAAAGTGCTAGAGTCGAAAGCGAAGCTTAAAGATCCCTTTTCTGCCTCAAATGGAATAAGATATATTATAAAGTTAAACTTTACATTGCATGTTCTTCACATCCTTTCTCGTGCTTTTTCTTGTGTTCCACTTCTCTCCCATAAGAATCGGCTTTGATGGGTTTAATCGATAAATACGTCGCCATTTATTTTTTTCTGAGCTAAAACTGCCTTCACTGTTGTTCTCTTTAATCCTTGATGTTAATCACTTTGGTGCTTTTATCTTTACATTGTTCAACATTATAGTAAAGCTTATCATATTTGAAATCGTATGTTATTTGAGGGATATCCATGACGGAGATAAAGCATGTAAAAATTGGGGAGGACAAGTTCAGGATTACAGAGGAGGAAGTTGCAAGAAGGGAGCTTAAGGTGACAAAGATAAGTGACGACGTCATTCAGGTCCAGGAGGAAGTTCATGGAATTATAGCTGTTGTGGGCGCGGTAAGCAGCGTCAACATCAAGAAAGAGGAACTTAGGGAACTTATAAGAGTTGCAAGAGAGGAATTCGGCTGGACGGATATCTGCTGAACTCTTTTGTTTTTCCTTTGGTATCATTGGAAGTGATATATTTTATGGTGGTAAAATTTTATAAAACTGAAAGTAAACATATTATTGGTGATGCTATGTGGCGGTTGGAGAAAAAATAACCATTAGTGTGATAAAGGCTGATATCGGAGGATGGCCAGGACACTGCAAGGTTCATCCAGCGTTGATAGATAAGGCCAACGAGATTTTGAGTAAGGCAAAAGAAGAAGGAACGATAATCGATTTCTACGCCACATATTGTGGTGATGATCTGCAGCTCATTATGACGCACAAACACGGTGTTGATAGTGAGAAAGTACATGGCTTGGCTTGGGATGTGTTTAAAGAGGCAACTGAAATAGCAAAAGAGCTCGGTCTCTACGGGGCTGGCCAGGATTTGCTTAAAGATGCTTTCAGCGGAAATGTCAGGGGAATGGGCCCCGGAGTAGCTGAGATGGAGATTACCCTGAGAAAAAGCGAGCCCATAGTTACGTTTCACATGGATAAGACAGAACCGGGAGCATTCAACCTGCCGATCTTCAGGATGTTTGCCGATCCATTCAACACCGCCGGACTTGTCATCGATCCTCACATGCATATGGGCTTCAGGTTTGAGATATGGGACATAAAGGAGCACAAGAGAGTTATCCTGAATTCACCCGAAGAACTTTATGACATCTTGGCCCTCATAGGCGCAAAGTCTAGATACGTGATAAAACGCGTGTATCCAAAGAAAGGACACAATCTGCCCGAAGACGAGCCGGTGGCAGTTATAAGCACCGAAAAGCTGTATGAAATTGCGGGGGAATACGTGGGAAAAGATGACCCAGTGGCAATAGTAAGGGCTCAAAGCGGACTTCCAGCCCTTGGAGAAGTTCTTGAGCCATTTGCATTCCCACACCTTGTGAGTGGGTGGATGAGAGGTTCCCACAACGGCCCAATAGTGCCCGTTCCTCTTAAGTACGCAACTCCCACGAGGTTCGATGGGCCTCCAAGGGTTGTGGCATTAGGATGGCAGATCAATAAAGACGGAAAGCTGATAGGCCCAGTTGACCTCTTTGATGATATAGCATTTGATGACGCAAGAAAGAAGGCAGTGGAAATTGCAGACTACATGAGAAGGCATGGACCATTTGAGCCACACCGCTTGCCGCTTGAGGAAATGGAGTACACAACCTTGCCTGGTGTTCTGGAGAGGCTTAAGGACAGGTTTGAGCCAGTCTGATTTTCTTTATCTTTTTGCTTGTTCTCTTTGTTAGTTTCTGGGAATTCATGAAATTCACTTGAATTACCCAAAATCTTAAATAATTTGTTCTTCTACATAACACTTAGAGTGATATGGGAGGGAGGGACATGAGGTTTTCAGTACTTAAGATAAACCTCAATGAAAAGAAAGTTGAAAGTGAAGAATTTGAGCGAGAGGGGGTTTATGGCATAATTGACTATGCCTTGTATTTGCATGATGAGGTTTACAAAACCTATGAGCTTGATGATCCGTATGATCCGAGAAACGTCATGATTTTTGGAAAAGGACCATTCGCTGGTTCTGTTCTTCCGGGCGCTCATAGAATGACCTTTGTTTATAGGTCACCCCAGTACGGAGGAGTTTTTCCATCAACGATGGGCGGTGCTGCATATCAGTTCCAGAGGGTTGGAGTAGATTTTGTGGTTCTTGAAGGCAAAAGGGAAAAGCCTACAGTTGTAGTTCTTTTCAACGATGGAGAAAACCTGAATGTTGAGCTTCATGAGATTGAACTTGAAAAGGTAATCGAGATATGGAAGGGCTACAAAGGGGAAGAAGGAGTTTATGCCCTCACTCAATACCTCATAGATAACTTCAACAACAAGTTTGACGGCATGGAGTATAGAATAGCCTGTGTTGGGCCGGCTTCTCTAAACACCCATATGGGAGCGGTGTTCTCTCAGACTTTGAGAAACGGCAAGAGGGTTGTTGGAAGCGAGGACTGGGCTGCAAGAGGGGGTACCGGAAGCGTTCTGCTAAGGGCACACAACGTTGTTGCCGTAATATTTGGTGGAAGAGCAAAGAGAAAGTTCCCAAAGGGTGATATAAGCAACATAACGGTGGCAAAGCAGATAGTTGAAGGCGTTCACAAGAAGCCCATGAACGAGGTCATATCAGAAAAGACCGTGAAATACAAATACAATCCTAAGCTCAACACGGGAGGAACCTTTGGAGGAAACTATCCAGCTGAAGGAGATTTAGTGCCCATACTCAACTGGCAGATGCCCTACATTCCAAAAGAAGACCGTATTAAAATCCACGAGAACATAATGAAATATTACTGGGAGCCCTTCAACAAAGAGGCGATAGAAACTAAAAACTGGACTAACTGTGGAGAGCCGTGCCCGGTGGTGTGTAAGAAATACGCCAACGGTCACCACATAGAGTACGAGCCGAGAGAAGCTAATGGGCCTTTAAGCGGTGTGATAACCCTTAGGGCAAGTGATGTAAGCGTTCACGCAGTTGATGCTATGGGATTTGATGCTATCAGCTTTGGAGGCACTGCCGCATGGGTTTTGGAGCTTGTCTATAGAGGACTGCTCAAGCCAGAGGAAGTTGGAATCAGCGACAAGCCCGAATTTGATAAGGACTCCCTTCTCCTAAAGCCTGTCGAGACCAGTGAAAAGAATGCCAAGCTTGTTGCTGAATTAGCCCATAGGGTTGCTTTTGCTGAAACGGAAATTGCCAAGATAATTGGAGAGGGTATAAGGAGGGCAAGCGAGGTACTTGACGAGAAGTTCAAGGACAGGCTGAGTTATGGAGAGAGCTTCAAGGATTATGGAGTTTATACCCCGCTCGGGGCAAATGGAGAAATGGTACCAACTATGTACTGGGCGATAGGAAACTACATACCTCTGCCAATTCAGGGCCGCTATTGGACTTTCTACCAGTTTGGAGTCTTTCTTGAGCCTGAAGAGCTTGCAAACAAGATAGTTGCAAGTGCCCTTAATGAGTACTGGTACGACAACGTTGGATGGTGCAGGTTCCACCGTGGATGGGCGACACCTGTGTTGAGAGCACTCTTCATGGAAGCTTATGGAGAAAATGTAGACATGGAAGAACAGGCCAAAAAGACGATAAGAAAACTCGTTAACTTCCTCAAAAAGGCCGGTTATGAGCCGGTATTCTGGGATTCAATGAGAGTTGTAGATTTGATTGCAAAAGGTGCTGAAGAGTTTGGCAACCAGAAGTGGGCAGAGCAATTTAAGAAAGACAAAGTTGTTACTGCAAAGGAGTATCTCAGGAGAGTTTTGGCAGAATACAGCAGAATTTTGGGAGTTGATTGGACTCTTTAATTTTTTGCTTTAACTTTATCTAAAAGAGGTGATAGAAGATGTTGAAGGAGCCGATTATAGCTATAAATTTTAAGACGTATATTGAGGCCACCGGGGAAAGGGCTTTAAAGATAGCCAAGGCGGCGGAAAAGGTTTACAAAGAAACCGGAATAACAATTGTCGTAGCCCCACAGCTGGTAGATCTTTATAGAATTGCTCAAGAAGTTGAGATTCCGGTCTTTGCTCAACATATAGACCCGATAAAACCCGGAAGCCATACCGGGCACGTTTTGCCAGAAGCAGTGAAAGAGGCTGGAGCCGTTGGGACTTTGCTCAACCACTCCGAGAACAGAATGATCCTTGCGGATTTAGAAGCTGCAATCAGAAGGGCTGAAGAAGTCGGCTTAATGACAATGGTCTGTAGCAATAATCCTGCGGTTAGTGCGGCAGTTGCTGCTCTAAATCCAGATTACGTTGCTGTTGAACCGCCGGAGCTTATTGGTACTGGAATTCCAGTCAGCAAGGCAAAGCCCGAGGTGATAACCAACACAGTGGAGCTCGTTAGGAAGGTAAACCCAGAGGTTAAGGTTCTTACTGGGGCCGGTATCTCAACGGGAGAAGATGTGAAGAAAGCTCTAGAATTGGGAACGGTTGGAGTTCTCTTAGCAAGTGGTGTTACAAAAGCCAAAGATCCAGAAAAAGCAATAAGAGACCTCGTATCGCTGATAGTTTAGCCTTTAAGGATCATTATCTCCGCTTCAATGTCCTCTAGAGATGCGTTCCATCCTCCCACTACATACCTTTTTCCATCTTTTGTTTCAACTGTTATGTTTGAGATAACCTTTCCTTCATTTTCAAAGAAGTCAACTATCCTTCCAATTAAATGGACGGGTTCTTGGGTCTTCACGAACTTTCCGTGTACTTCTATCTCACTTCCAATTAGGTTGTGATCCCTTATGTCCTCCACGAGAGCTCTAATATGTATGTAGCTCTTTGGAAGCTTTATCCTTTTTTCTTTTTTCTTATAGACTAGTTCTCCAGTGGGCCACAGTGCATGGTAAAAGTATCTATCGAGCATGAAAAGGAGATTTTTGTCCATTATTATTAAGGCGTAGCCCCTTATTGTTTGTTCTTTTGATTTGAACGCTTCGGGGGGAGCGTAAATGCCCAGATTTTTGTCTTGTATTACTATTGTTGGGTCCTCTACTTCTCTTACCTTAATTTTGTCTGCAATTTTTGGAACTTCCTTCTTTCCATACAAAAAGAGGTCAATTGTGACTTCCTTGTTTTTTGCCTTTAAAAATGGTGCCAGCTTTTCCAAAAGTTGTGAAGGAATTGCAAGGGAAAGGTGGTACTGGGCGTTCTTTATTGCCTCTGTTATGTAGTTCTCCAATGTTGTTTTGCTTTTTACTACTATTACCTCTCTCCGGCTTTCGTGGGGGGTGTACATGGCTTTTAATTCTTTTTTTGCGAGTTCTACCTTTTTCAGGTAGCCCTTTTCCATTTCGTCGAAAACTTTTTCCGGGTCAAGTGGAACTATTTTCTTTGGCCTTTCACTTGTTATTGCAACAAAGCCCTTGCTCATTAAACTCCGCACAACGTCGTATATTCTTGGCTGGGGAACTTTTGAGAGGGAGGCGAGCTCGCCCGCTGTGAGGGGTCCTTGCTTGATTAAAGTAAGGTATGCATTTACCTCATATTTGTTCAATCCCAACTCCTTCAAGAGCGCCTTGAGCTCGCCTTCCTCCATTTGCTCTCCCTCATATTATGGCTTTTTCAGTGTCCTTGTCAAATACGTGGATGTTATCTAGGTCAATAACTATTTTAACCTTACTCCCGACCTCAAGGGGTATGTGGCCTGGGAGCTTTACCTTTATGATTTGGCCGCTTCCTATATTGGCATGGACGATCGTGTCTGTTCCCAAAGCCTCAATAAAATCTACTGTTCCCTCTATTGTTGTGCTTCTCTTCACGTGCTCTAGAGATGAGATACCTTCTATAGTCATGTGTTCAGGTCTTATACCGAAGACAACTGTTTTGTCGATATACCTCTCTAGGAGCTCTTTAAAGTCCCTTGAAAGTGGAATCTCAAACCCTTCTCCCTCTAGGATAATGGAGTCATCTTTCTCTTTAACACTCACCTCAAGTAAGTTCATCTCCGGAGCGCCTATGAACGTTGCAACGAATATCGAGTTGGGCTTCAAATAAACCTCCGTTGGAGGCCCGACTTGAAGGAGCTTCCCTTTGTTCATTACCGCTATCCTATCTCCCATTGTCATGGCCTCAACTTGATCATGGGTAACGTATATTGTGGTGACCTTTAACTTCGTTTGGAGCTTCTTGATTTCCGCCCTCATTGTAACTCTGAGCTTAGCATCGAGGTTGGAGAGCGGTTCATCCATAAGCAGAACATCCGGTTCGACCACTATTGCCCTTGCAACGGCCACTCTCTGTCTCTGACCACCACTGAGTTGAGCGGGATATCTGTCAAGGAGCTCCTCTATTTGAAGCAGCTCCGCGGCCCATTTAACCCTTTTATCTATCTCGTCCTTTGGGTACTTTTTAATTTTCAATGGAAACGCTATGTTATCATAAACTGTCATGTGAGGCCATACAGCATAGCTCTGGAAAACCATTGATATGTTTCTGTCTTTGGGAGGAAGGTAAGTTACATCTCTCTCCCCAAACCATATCTTTCCGCCTGTTGGCGTTTCTAAGCCTGCTATCATTCTAAGCGTTGTGGTCTTACCACAACCGCTCGGTCCGAGGAGTACAAGGAATTCTCCGTCTTTTATAGTGAGATTTACCCCATCAACGGCCTTTACCCTTCCTTTATCAAAATACTTCTTGAGGTTTTCAAGCCTGACTTCCACCATTTTTAACACCTCATTTCAGTGTTATACCCCACATTGTTACCAAATACTTCCTAGCAAAGAATATGAACGTTATAGCAGGAAGTATCATGATGAATGCTGCTGCAAACTTGTAGTAATCGGGTGCTGCTCCTCCACTCGCTCCGGCCATTATTGACAAAATTTGAGCCGGTAAAGTTCTGTGGGATAGGGTTAAAATTGACGCTACAAAAACTTCGTTCCATGACATGACGAAGGTAAACATAGCCGCAGCAGCTAAGCCGGGTAATGCTAGGGGCAGGGTAATTCTGAAGAACGAACCTAACCTCGTGAGTCCAAACACCATGCCTGCTTCCTCAAGCTCGGTTGAAACACCTGCAAAGATGCTTGAGGTTATTAAGACTACAAAGGGAAGTGCCATTGCTGTGTGGGCAAGTGCAACTCCCAGTAGAGTATCAATGAGGTTGAGCTTTATGTAAAGGATTACGAGGGGAATTGCCATCACAGGTATTGGGAACATTCTAAGGGCTACTATTGATAGTTTTATGGTGTCCTTTCCAGGGAAAATAAACTTTGCAACTGCGTAACCTGCGGGAATTCCAAAGGCGAAGCTTATTGCTATTGTGATAAGTGCAACAATAACGCTGTTTTTAATTCCATCTAATGCTCCGAGCGTGAAGAGAAGGGTTTTGACGTATTTTATTGTGAAGCTTGTTGGGATGACCTTCTTCGGATCGTAATAGTCTTTTGGAAGAGCAAAGCCATAAAGCGTTGAGATTATTATCGGGATTACTATCCAAGCAACTACAGTAAAAATAAACGCATAGAAGGCTAGCCTTTTTAGCATGAACTTTGTTTCTTGGTTCATCTTCTCACCTCCAGATACTCAGCCTTCATGAACTTAATATAGAGTGCTCCAAGCAACAGTGAAAGTCCCGCTATTACTAGAGCGTAAATTGATGCCACGTCGTATTCTTTGAGCTCTGTTAGCCTATAGAAACCTTCTCCAGCCAGGATTGGGATGTCTCTTCCAGCCAAAATCCATACAATACCGAATATCTGCATTGCGAAAAGGGTTCTGATGATCAAAGCACTCTGGATGCTTGGCTTTAAGAGGGGAATCACTATCTTCCTCAGCCTTGTCCAGTAATCTGCTCCAAAGACCTCTGCTGCCTCTAGATACTCATTGCTTATCATCTGAAGTCCGGCAAGGATTATGACAAAAACTATTGATGTTGCTCTCCAAAGCTCGGCTAGAACAATAGCCAGAAACTCCATATGGCGATATTGATACCCAAAGAAGTAGATAGGCTGATGGATAAGTCCAATATTTAGAAGAAGCTTATTTAAGAATCCGCTTGGGGAGAGCATGGAATACCATATCAAACCCGCAGCTACGTCGCTTATCGTTAGCGGGATCGTGAGGACATAAATAGTAAGATCCTTTCCTTTAAATGCCCTGTTAACAGCAAGGGCCAATATAAGGGCTAACCCAACTTGAGTTGGGACAATAACTCCCGCAAGGGCTATGGTATATTTTAAAGCCTCCCAAAAATAAGGATCGGCAAATGTTTTTCTAACAGTTGCGAGAGAAAACTGCCCATTTTGGGTAAACGCAGTATAGAGGGCTTGAACAAGGGGATATCCAACAAAAAACAGCAGATATGCAAATGCGGGTAAAATTAAAAGATAAGGAATGTAGGAGGATTTGACCTTCATGGCACCTCCCTCATGGAATCTCTTGTCCCATCTCTTGGAAGAGCTGCTTTACTTGTGGGCCGAGTTCTTTAACTACTGCTTCTGGGTCTTCGCCTTTAAGGACGATCCTTTGGAATGCAGTTCTGTAAGCGTCTGTGAACTGTCCTCCCTTTTCGCCGAGGTTTGGAATCATGGCTACAACTGCATCGGGAGTTGCTGATTGTGCAGTGACACCTTCTGCGATGACTTTAAGTGGACCTGAGGGGATTGCACCAGTTGCTTCTTGGACTGTCGGGAAGAATCCAACGTTTTCGAGGATCTTCACCTGGGTTTCTGGCTTTGTGAGGTAGTCTATTAACTTCCAAGCTTCATCTGGGTGAGGAGCATTCTTTGGAATTGCCAATCCTGCAACTACGAGGATGAACCCTCTTCCCTTTGGCCCTCTTGGCACTGGGACTACTGCGAACTGATCTGGGTTGGTTTCTATTGCGTTCTTTATTCTTGCGGCGTGATCCCAGGCGATCATAACTTCCCCTCTAAGGAGCGGCTCACCCATAGCGTCCCATGTTGTGCTTGCTGGGTTGACATATTGCCAGAGCTCTCTAAGGTACTTCCACATTTCTACGGCTTCTGGGCTGTCGAAGTTTTTAGCCTGGTAGCCGGTAAAGCTTGGGTAGATGTAACCGTGGAGGAATCTGTGCAAGAGACCCTTTGGTCCAGCTGGGAATCCGAGCTGTGGTTGTCCTGTTGCATCTTTCAAGTTCTTGGCCCATTCGAGAAGAGCATCGTATGTCCACTTCTCAGTTCCCTTCATAACGTCTTCCTTTGTAAGTCCTGCTGGCAGATAATCGAACGCTTTCTTGTTTACCACCATTACATAGGTGGCACTCATCCATGGGATGTAAACTTTCTTTCCGTTTATGGTTGCATATTTCTCAAAGGTGCTTATGAAGGTTCTTCCTTCAAGTTTTCTTCCGCTTAGGTCTTCAAGCCATCCCTTGGAAGCGAAGAAGTCCAATCCACCGTGAAGATCAGCTATCAAATCGATGGTTACCTTGCCAGTTTTTTCCTCTGCCTCAAGTCTTGTGGCTAGATCGGTATAGCTGATAGGTACAAAGTTTACATCAATTCCCGTTTGATCCTTAAACTCCTTAAGTAATTGCTCTTGTACAAAAGCTCTCTCCTCTGGGGGGTTTAACTGTGTTGAAAGCCACGTTATTGTGACTTCTTCTGTGGTGGTTGTTTGTGTTGTGGTTTGGTCTCCCCCAATGCAACCACTCACTATTGCTCCTAAAAGAACCAAAACCAAAACTCCTACCAAATGTACTTTTCGGCTCATGGCCTAACACCTCTGAAGTATTCTGTTTGATTTTGCTAACTCAAAATATATAAATCTTGTGATATAAACCACTTTTTGTAGTTGTATTTAAAATGGGAAAATGAAAAATCAGAGTTTGATGGTCTTTCCAGTTTTTGAAGACTCATAAGCGGCTAGAATTATCTTTAGGTTCTTTTTGGCGATTTCTCCAGTTATTGGTGGCTCTTTGTCTTCTATTATCGATTCTAAGAATGAGTTCACGATGCCATTGACATCGGCTCTCTCCCAGTATATCTTCTCTGCCCTATCCTGATATACAGTGAAATCCGGATATGCCGTTCTGATGTCGAGGAAGCCTTCCTTTCCGAGTATGTAATATTTGATTTCCAGTCCGTATGCGTATCCTTTTGGGTTGCCCCATCCTGCGTTGAGAACCGCTACAACACCATTTTTGAATTTCAACACTGCAGTTCCTATATCATCTACAGGGAATCCATATATTTTTGACCCTATGCTTGCGTAGACACTCTCCGGTTCGCTGTTTGTAAGCCAGAGCAGAGAATCTATTCCGTGGGGTGCAGTATCCATGAACCCCCCGCCGCCTGCTTTGTTAACATCTAAGAACCAGCTCATATCCAGGCCTTCGAGGAAGACTGGAGGTTTAACGTACTCCGAGATTGAATATATATACTCGAGCTCTCCTATCTCTCCGGCCTCTATCATTTCTTTTGCCTTTCTGAGGGGTATTGTGAACCGGGGATTGAAGGGAACCATGAGCTTTACTCCCGCTTTTTTCGCTGCTTTGATAATCTCATCGGCGTCTTCGAGAGTTAAAGCAATTGGCTTTTCTAGGAGGATGTGCTTCCCCTCTTCGGCAGCTCTTATGGCAACTTCTTTATGCCGATAGGTTTCAATTGCTATGTACACGGCATCTACCTTATTGTCTTTGAGGAGGGCCTCGTAGTTTTGGTAAAATCTTGCCTTCAGTTTTTCTGCTTCTAACTTAGCAACGTCTCTGTTTGCTCCATCACCGGAAATCGCGTAGAGTCTTGCTTTGGGATTGGAGGCAAAGGTTGTTCCGTACCTAAGTGCGTGGGGGTGAGCGTAGCTGATTATTCCAACATTTATCATTCTATCACCCCCTTAAACTCCAATGGTTCTTCTCTCTTTGCTGATTCTATCGCCGTCTCTGCCATTTGGAGGGCTATTAGTGCGTCTTTTGCAGTTATCACGGGCTCTTCTTCTCCCATTATTACTCTGAAGAAATGTCTCAGTTCGGCTTCAAATGCCTCAGGGAACGCTGAGAGCAATGGTGAAAAGCGTGGCATTTCAAAGTGGCTCTTTACCACTCCAACAACAGGGGTGTCTAGGGGAGTGTATCTTATCCTTCCGTTCTTTCCTAGAACATCTAGGTGGTGGTAGAAGACACCATAACGGGCTGGATACGAATAAGCCCAGCTTACTTCTGCCAATCCTGTTTTACCACCTTCAAACTCTATCATCATCACAAAGTGGTCGTATGTTCCGTTAATTTTTGCCTCTTTTCTTATGGCTTTTCCGATTCCAAGGATTTTTACGGGTTCGCTTTCGAAATACCACCTGAGAAAATCTGTAACGTGAACGCCTAAGTCTATTGCAACTCCTCCCCCTTTATTTGGCTTCCAGTACCATGCAGTCTCTGGAAATGGCAATCTTTGGACTTCCGCCTTTCTTATCTGCATTGGCACGATGTTTCTCTTTTTTATTACTTCCTTTATCTGTACCCACCTTTTATCGAATCTTCTCGTATGACCAACCAGAAGCCACAGTCCTTCTTTTTCTGCAGTTTTTATCATTTTTTGGGCATCTTCAGTTGTAAGAGCTATGGGTTTTTCTACAATCACGTGTTTGCCGCTTTTTAGAGCTTTTGTGGCTAATTCGGCGTGAGTGTAAGTTGGAGTTAGAATTTCAACAACATCCAAGTCCAGATCAAGGAACTCATCTAAATTTGTGTATGGCTTAGCATTAAACTCTTTTGCGCATTCTTTTGCCCTTTTCTCTTTGATATCCATGCAAGCAACGACTTTTACTTCTTTTAGATTTTTAAGAGCGTTTTTATGGGCCAAATTAAATATATTTCCGCATCCTATTATCCCAACTTTCAGCTTTCCCATGAGGGATCCCTCATGAGTATATACGTACCAAAAGATATTTAAGCATTTTTATTTTAAAACCACTATGAATGGTTGTATTTTGGTGATGGGCGATGAAGGTCATTGTAGGTATTCCAAGTTACAACAACGCTGATACAATTGGATACGTTGTTAGACAAGCTGCAGAAGGACTAAAGAAATATTTTGGAGGAGGATTAATTATCAACTCGGACGGTGGAAGTAGTGACGGTACGAGAGATGTTGTTATGAAAACTCCAGTACCAGAAGGGGTTGAAGTAAGAAGTTTGGTCTACAGGTGGCCGATATCTGGCAAGGGCAGTGCCATGAAAGAAGTCCTGGAAATAGCAAAAGATGAAGGTGCTGATGCGGTAGTGTTTGTTGATAGCGACTTGAGAAGCATAACCCCGGAGTGGATTTACAAATTAGCTAAACCACTTGAGGAGGGATATCATTTCGTTGCCCCTCTGTATTTAAGACACAAATATGACGGAACAATAACAAACAACATAGCGTATCCAATGACAGCTTCTCTCTATGGATACAATATCAGACAGCCAATAGGAGGCGACTTTGGAATCAGCGCAAAGCTTATAGATACATACCTTAGTGACGAAGAGGTTTGGAAAAGCGATGTAGCAAGATTTGGAGTGGATATATTCCTTACAACCACGGCAATAGCAGAAGGATTCAGAGTTACCCAGGCTGCTCTGGGAGTTAAGATTCACGATCCAAAGGACCCAGCAGCTTCTCTGGGACCAATGTTCAACCAGGTCGTGGGGACTCTATTCATGCTGATGCAAAAGTATGAGGATAACTGGAGAAACGTCAGAGAGATAAAACCTGTCCCGGTTTTCGGCGAGATGGAGGTTAGGGAACCGGAACCAGTTAAAGTCAGCTTAGATCTGTTAAAAGAAAAGGCAAGGAATCTTTTTGAGGAAAATAAGCCGATTTTAGAGAAGGCACTCTCAAAAGAAACGTTTGAAGAGGTTACAGAAGCCTTGAAAACGTTCGAGTTTGATGACGTCCTTTGGAGCCACGTTCTCTTTGATGGGGCGGTGGCATATAAGAACGGAGTGCTCAAGAATGCCGAACCTTTAGTGGCGCTCTACTTTGCAAAAACTGCAGACTTCGTGGAAAAAACAAGGGACATGACAACGGAGGAAGCTGAAAAGCTGGTTTTAGAAAGGGCAGAGACTTTCTTAAAGGAGAAAGATTACCTTTTGGAGAAGTGGCAATGAAGTTTCCATCTTTCATTTGTTTTGTCTTTCCTTTGGGACTTTTTTTGAGTTTCTATCTTCTCCTGTCTTTGTGAACCATTGTGGACAGGAATAGTACGCTTAGGCATTCAGAAATTATAAATTAAGAAAGAGCTAGAACTTCAAGACTCTGGCTATAACAATCAGCGGATCCCAGACCGGAGCAAAGGGTGGCGCATATGCTAAGTCTACAAAGAAGAGGTCTTTTGTCGTAAATCCTGCCTGCAAAGCGACTGCAAATGCGTCTATTCTTGGGAGTATTTCTGCCCCAGCTGCCTGCAATCCTAAGAGCCTTTTGCTCTCTTTGTCTGCCACGGCTTTGAGCCATATTTTCTTTGCTCCCGGGTAGTAATGGGGCTTTGTATTTGCCTCTATGAATGCTGTTTCAACCTCGTAGCCTTCTTTTAGTGCCTCATCTTCTGTTAGCCCGGTTTTTCCAATTTCCAGGTCCATGAATTTGGTTATAGCCGTTCCAAGAACACCCGGAAATGTTACATCAATACCTGCTATGTTGCTCCCGGCCACGTAGCCCATCTTGTTTCCTGCTGGAGCAAGAGGCATCCACACCCGTTTGCCTGTGAGCATATGGTTTGTCTCTGCAACGTCTCCCGCAGCATAAACGTTCTCAACGCTCGTCTGCATCCTTTCGTTCGTCCATATTGCTCCTGTCTCTCCAATCTTGACTCCCAGCTGTTGTGCAAGTTCTGTGTTTGGCTTTATTCCGGTGGCTATGACAACCAGATCGGCTTTGTATTCTCCTGCGTCGGTAATTACCTTCTCGGCCCTCTCTCTTCCCTCAATTGCGAGAGTTTTCTCGTTCAAGCGAAGGTTCAAATGCTCTTTTAGTTTTGCTTCCACTATGTCAGTTACCTCCTTGTCAAAGGTTTTTCTCAAGACTCTCTCGCTTCTGCCGATGAGTGTTACGTTTTTTCCCTGAGCCACGAAAGCCTCTGCCATCTCAAGCGCTATATAGCCGGTTCCAATTACAACGACGTCCTTTACATCGGTGTTTTCCATGTAATCCCTTATTGCGAGAGCATCTGGGGGCAGGTCAGCCGTAAATACTCCCTCCAGCCCTACCCCTTCTATCGGAGGAATTTGGGGCGAGGCACCGTTTGCAAAAACCAGGTAGTCCCACTCGTAGGTTCTCTCTTCATCATTCTCCCTTACTCTCACGCTTCCCTGCTCAACTTCTATCACTTCTGCATTCAGGTGCAGGTCGATTCCTCTCTTTTTGATAAAAAACTCCGGCGGATAGTGCATGAGCTTTTCCTTCGGAGAAATCCCCTCAACGACGTAAGGAATACCGCATGGAGCATGACTTACCCATTCAGTAGCCTCAAAGACTTTAACATCCCATTCAGGTTTTAGTCTCTTCACTCTCGATGCGGTGCTCATTCCAGCAGCTCCACCACCTATGATAACGACTGTCTTTTTCATACTCATCACCAAAAAAGGGTTGTAAACCTAAGGTTAAAAAGTTAATGAAAACTCAAATGTTCAAGGGAAGCTTCACGTAGTCAAGGACGCTCCCGTAGCTCTTCTTTATTTCAACATGCTCCACAAGCTCCTTAAACTCTCCCCCAGCAAGTCCGTCCGCAATTATTGCGCTCCCCTGAGCGGCTTCCTTTGCCCTACCTTCAAGGCCGCGCTGTTTAACTACCGGAATGCCAAAAAGCTCCTCGAATAAGTCTTCAACGTCCTTCCTAAGCTCATCTATGCGCATAAGCCTGCCTGAGAGTATTATCTCCTTTGCTTCCCTAACAACTGCGAGCTCGCTGGCGACAGCTTTAACAAATCCATCTTTCATGGCCTCCCAAGCCTTTGCAAAGGGCTCTTCGTCAAGCCTTTTTGCAAATTCCTCTGGCGCCAATATCTTTTCTGCAGCAATTATGCTTGCCCCTCCCCAGAAGAGGTGCCACTTCTTGATGTTTCCCATTAAGTAAGCTACCTCTCCATCAAGAGCACCGCTGTTTACATATGCAGGCCCCGGAAAAATTGTGCCACCAATTCCGTCAACTATTTTCCCTTCTTCAACGGCTCCCGCATAGTTGTAGCCGAAGCCAACCTCAAGGAGGACAAAGGAGACGTTGGAGTAATCAATCCCGAGCCTTTTTGCCTGGTCATAAATGGCAAGAACAGTTAAGGCCATCTTATCCGCAGTTCCCATATCAATTTTATTGTACTTTCTCCACTCTGGAACCGTTGGAAGGTGTATAACGCCGGGAATGAACCAGACGTTCATATTCTTTTCTGCCATTTCATCTATCATCTTCTGCAGTCCAATAAGGACAGGTATTCTCTTCATCTCTTCTTCTCTAACAAGAGTCATTTCAAAGCGGGCTCTATCGGTTAGTTCGCTTATATGCTTGAGGGGAACACCGTATCCCGAAGGACCAACTATAAGGTCTGCTTCAAAATCCTCTATTGATTTGACGATTCTGCTAGGTTCTTCCGCAACTATCTCACTCGGAAAGCTGAGGTCGAGCTTTATCTTTCCATTTTCAAGGCCAATAATGTCGAAGCTCTTCGTGCCTGGATCAACGCCTACAACCCTCATCCTCTCACCCAAGTAGAGAAAGATAGAATTCTAAGAAAGCTTGTCTCACTTCTTTTCTTCGATGTAGTATCTTCCTTTGACCTTGACAAGTTTGTAAACTTCTCCTTCTTCTATTTCAAATTCTGGCTTTTCGAGTTCAAAGGTCTCATAGTTTTTCATGTCCATAAACTGGACTTCTCGTGGGGTCGAGCTCGTTGCCATGGCCTCTAATCTCTCATGCTCCACTGTATCGATTTCATCTCGCTTTACTGTTTTCCAGTCTTTGTGTTCGTTTTCATGTGTGGAAAGATTTTTCAGAGACAAGCCTTTCCCGCTAACTCCCTCAACCCTGTATATGTTGCCTTTTTTGTCCTCAACGATGTCCCCTACTTTAAACTTCGGGATTCTAACACTAACGCTCGTCCTGTAAACTTCTTTGCTTGTCATTCTGTCCTGCCCGACCAGCTGATATGCCTCGCTTATACTTCCGCCGTATTTGTCCCGTATCATTTGGGCGAGCTTTCTTGCGGCACTCGTTGAGCCCATGTAGAAGTCTATTCCTTCTTCTTTCTCTATGGTGTCCTGAATGAAGCCCATTCTGTCGCGCTTCATTATTTCGTCAACTTTTTCCTCAACTAGTTTTGAGATTTCATCTTTCTCTTCTTTTGTTAAGACTCTATCTTCAGCTCTAACCTGCAAAATTGCCTCGAAATAACCTCCTAGGAATTTTTGGCACCTTGGACATACTGTTTGCCTTACATAGACTGTTAACATCTTCTTTTCATGGTGAAGTTCCTTTTGCATTTCGTGAATTCTCGCTTTAACTTCCACTTCATAGTTGATTATTGCCGGAAAGTACTCTATGTGCCAGTCAACGGGCTCAAAGCTCACATATGCAGTTCCCACTGGTAACTCTGTTATTTCTTCGAGTTCATCTTTGGGAACTATCTTTACTTCTTTAACCCTCTCATCAAGGAGTAGATTCTCAACGAGAGCATTATCCGCAACTTCGAAGATGAGCTCTTCAAGTTCGTAATTCCTTGGGTCAACCCATGTCCCCCTGACTTTATAACTCCCGCAGTTTTGACAGAGTTCGGTATTTATTTCATCTTCTATGAGGAGCACGGGGTTTTCTTTTCTAAAGCACACCTGACAGAGACCTTCTATGAGCGGACCTCCCTCCCTCTCGCTGATTCCACACCTGTAGCAAAATCTCTCGCTCATTTCTCTCACCCTTTACACTGTGGTTAAAAAGCTCAATATAGTATTTTCGCCATCTGCGCGTGGGGAACTCCCTGGATGTATAGGACTCTCTTTTCATCTACATAGCCCAGCTCAATGGCCTTTTTTACACATCTCTCTCCGGTGAGGTTGGCTATTGTAGCTTCTTCTAGAAGCTCTTCGAGGGCGTCAACATCCTTAAGTTCTCCTTTATAAAATCTCTCTTTTACTTCCAATTTAAGCTCCCCTTCTCTAAACGTTTTGCCCAGAAGCTCTTCATCACATGCTGCTACAAGAACTTCTCCCTGAACACGATAAACTTTCACGTAAATCTTCATAAGCCATCACAGGGTAAAAATAGAAAGAGGATTTAAAAAATTAAGGGAGAACTATCAAGAGGTTTCGAGGTCTTCTATGGCTTCACTTAGAATTTCATACGCCGTTTTTATGTTGATGTATGCTCTTCTTATATATGGAATTGCTTGTATCTTTGGTTGTATTGGAATGCCAAATTTCTCTGCTATTGCATTGTAGTTTTCTTCGGCGAGCTCTTTGTAGGTGAGGGCTTCTTGTAGTGTTTCGTTGTCAACTCCCAGTTCTATGGCTTTTGCATATAGGTCGTCAAACTTTCTGGAATAACTGTTGTAGAGGAGGTACCAAGTCATGTACATTGTTCTCATTATGTCATAGCTTGTCTTGTAAGTTACTTCTATAGTAACCTCTGATGCAAATTTCACTGTGACAAAGAGGTACTGTGCATACTTTCCTTTCTCGATGTAGTAGTTAACCACATGGTCGCCCTGGACTTCGATGAAGTAGGCATCCAGCGGTAGTGTTATTCTAACTGTGGATGTAGTGCCTGTCTCTCCGCTTACAGTTACCGAGACTTTTCCGTGAACTGCCTGGAAGTTTGTAATCTCTCCGGGACCTGTGAGAACTGCTGCGCTTATGTTGCTTTCACTTGCAAATTCAGTAAACGGTTCTTTGACGGAGACCTTAAACTGTCCTTCAAAGTCTTTGTATTTGTCGCTGATTACTTTGACGTTAAAGATAGCGTCATTAAGGGAGGTTGCTGTGTATATAAACTTGAGCTCACCATCAACTGCGTAGTACTCTTTGCCATCTATGAATACCTTCACTTCTCCCTGAATAGGCTCAAGTGTGGCTTTATCAAGTATTTTGAGTGTCATAGTTGTAGGTTCTCCTATTGTGGGAGTTCCCATTAGCCCCACATACATTTCTGGCTGACCGACTTGGAATATCATTGGAGCGTACACCATGGACTCCCCAGTGTCTGTGTCAACAAGTCCGAGGATGCCAAGGTAAGTGCCCTCACCAGTTAGGTTGACCTGAGCGCTTATCGTCTTTGAGCCAGAACTGAATGTGAATGGTGTTGGGTCTACACTCACATCACCGTTGTCTCCGAGGATTTGGTAGTAGAACACGTAGCCAATTGGGTTGTAGCCGACGGTGTCATATCCATGGACTACTATGAGGTAGTATCCTGGTGCAGGCATGAACTGCTCAAAGACCTCGTCGCTGGTTGGGCCAATTTGCTCATAGTAGAGGATGTAGTTTTCAAAGTTTAAGAGGTCCTCATAGGTTGGGAAGTAGTAGACGTAGAGGTCGAGATCAGCGCTCGGGTCTTCTGGTTGGGTGATGCCGAACCTTATGAAGTATGTAGTTGGGTCGACGTAGACCACACCAACAACATCCCACTCGTCTTGGCCAACGTTTCTTGCCATAACATTGCTGACATCGAGTCTGCCAAGCCCATAGCCTATGGCACTTGCGTTGAAGGTGCCATAGTTATTTGTAACTACAGCATTTACATCAACTACAGAAGGTGAATCAACATCCTTTCTTATGAGCTGAGGTGATATAGAGACCGATGCGAGTTCGACTTCTATTTCGTAGTGGGACTCATCATATCCACTCCAGTACTTGGTGAATGTGCTTGAGTATGCTGTTATCTCCCAGGTTCCCTCGACAGGATTCTCCACTACCCATGTGTACTCGTAGATGTTTCCGGAGGGGTTTGCTCCAACGTAATAGTAGCCTGGAACACCATCATATACAACACCGCCTAAAGGCCTCGCTATTACCAGCTTGGTTCTGCCCATAGGCATTCCGTTTTCGTCAGCTGGCACGCGAAGTGTGACACGGAGCTCTTTGGTTCCTCTCGGGACTTTCACGAAGTAGTGTTTGGCCTCTCCTGGCTTCTCAGTGTCTGAGAACTTGATGTGGGTCTCGCCGTTCGAATTCATTGGGATGTCAACAGTAACAGGGACGTAGCCATCGATGTAACTGGTGTCGGGATCATCAATATAGATGAGCCCAACGTAGGTTCCGGTCTTCTGGAGCTTGGAGTAGTCGATGTTAATTGAGAACTTGCCAAAGGTAGTGTTTCCTGCAACGACTTCGGTAGTGTTCGGGATGATCCAGTCAACGTTTGCGCTTATGGTGTACTTCTTCTCCGTGGCAGTGTAGTTAAGCCCCCATCCCGGGATATAGTCCATCGGATAGAAGTATATTGGGACGCTCGCAGGATACTCGTTCCTAATGTAAACACCGCGGTATAGGTACGGTAATCCAAACATGTTCTGGAAGTAACCATTGAAGTCAATGTAAGCCGGTGATATCGGAATAAGTGGAGCTTCAATTGGGTTCTTGAAGCTGGTGAAGGTGGTTCCACCGTAGATATAGGTGGTTGGCTCCTGGCTGAGCTCCTCAAGCTTCTCGATAGCCTTGTCAACCTGAATGAGACCGAAGCCCTGGTCTATGAGCGTTCCGTTAACGGGCTTCGCGCTGAGTTCGAGGGCGCGCTTTATCATGAACGGGTCATATCTGATGCCATGTTGCTTGGCGTAGCTTATCATAAGAGCAACGGTACCGCTGACGTGCGGTGTTGCCATCGAGGTACCACTCCAGATTCCATAGTACCTGTAGGGGTTGTCGTATATAACAGTGTACCACATCGGAAGGCTCGAGAAGATGTCCGTACCGGGCGCCATAACATCCGGGTCGAGCATGCCGTCGTCCCTCGGCCCCCTGCTGGAGGTCATTGATGGACCTGAGATTATACCCAGGTCAACTTCATACCAGAAGGACTCCCTCTCGTTGTCCACATAGTTACCAACGGTTATGACGAGGTCGCTTGTACCTGGTGAGTGGACGGTGTTGGTTGAGGGCCCCTCGTTTCCGGCCGCTATGGCAAAGGTAACGCCAAACCAGTCGGTTATCAGGTTGGCGTAGAAGATTTCGGGGTTCTCTAGACCGTCGTTTATCTCCCCTCCTCCACCAAGGGACATACTTATGACGTCCGCACCGTTAAGGGCCGCGTAGAACATTCCGTTTATGATCCAGCTGTATCTACCAAAT
Organism: Thermococcus sp. 101 C5; assembly: GCF_009372125.1. Lineage (NCBI taxonomy): Archaea > Methanobacteriati > Methanobacteriota > Thermococci > Thermococcales > Thermococcaceae > Thermococcus > Thermococcus sp. 101 C5. The sequence continues at coordinate 1,553 of NZ_WHIZ01000021.1, read as the reverse complement.
CCACCTTCACCCGGAAGAACTTTGACCTCAATGAGCTGGGCGTTGGGGGCGACACCGTACACCCCACTGAAGATCGGGTCGTCTGGGAGACCAACGCCGGCAACGGTACCGCTGACGTGGGTTCCGTGTCCGTGGGCGTCCCACATGAACATTGCGTAGCCTATGCCGTCTCCATAAGGAACTATGTACTGATAGTTTTCGGAGTTCTTCATGTCTCCTATGTGGACCCTCGCAAGAGCGATGTCTACGAGGGTGTCCGGAGTCTGGAAGTAGTCCCCGGTCTCCGTGAAGAGTCCGATAGGCTGGTCATCGGTGAAGTTGTTGTTGAGGTTGTAGTCTATGTAGGCAATGAAGTTTCCGCTCTGATTGACGATGAGGACAGGGTAAACTTCCTTTTTGTCTCCATCAAAGTTGATGTCAAAGTACCTCTCGGGAAGAGCGCCCACATAGTACTTGTCACCCTGAATGCTTCCTACAATATAAGTTGTAAGAGTGTAAGTTTTGTATTTTGAGGGGTGATCGTAGTAGAGGTCAGAGTAGTAACCCATATACAGGGTAACGTTTTTATTGACAACTATTGTGCCGTTTTGGGTGGTGTTGGTAACATAAAACAGCTGGGCTATTCCCTCATCGCTCGCGTCGTATATGTCGATAATCTTTGGCCTTCCGTCGAAAGTGACCTGAAGGAACGGATGTGCAACGTCAACACCTGTGTCAAGAACGGCAACGGTGACATTGTCTCCAAGGACGCCGTAGTTAATCCACGTGTCGTAGGCACGAATCGTGAAGATGCTCATGAACATATCAGGAAGCTTAGGTTCCTCAACAGTGGGCTTTACATTCTCTATTCCCGGCTCAAGTGCGACTGGTTCCAGAAGCTTGACAGTCCTGTCCTTCCAGACGTGAAGTATTCCAGGGATATTAGCAAGCTTCTCAACGTTTGAAATTGGCATTTCAACGACTATAAACTGAAATTCTGGTTTGCTGATGGGATCGATCTTTCCAAGGCTTTTGAGAGCATTAAAAACATTCCTAGCATGTTCCTTGTCTGGAGCAACTATCAGGCGTACAATCTTCTCGTCGCTTTTCAGTATTCTCTGAATTTCTTTCTGGAGAACTTCTCCAGGTATGAAATTGTTGGGACTCTCTGCGGTAGTTTGTTGGGAATTCTCAATTTGTTGCATTGAGGCAGTAGTTGCTACTACCACTGGTAAGGTTACTGGTACTACTGAAAGTACCATTAAGAGCATTACAAAAACACTTAGGGTCTTTTTATTCATCGACTCCCCCCCATAAGACTAATTCATTAAATGATTATAATGTGTATCGATATAAACATTTCGGCATTGGTGTATGACACTGTCAGGATAAGCAGTGGGACGTTAGGTTTAAGTTTCTGATACCTCTTCAGAAAAGGGGAGAGAAATGAGGACTGAAACCATTATTTACTTACTGGTTTCAGTCTTAAAAACCTTTCGCCGGAACAAAATCCCAGCAAAAAAGAAAACCAGGGCAATAAACCTGTACCTGCACGGACTAAGTTACAGACAGGT
>NZ_WHIZ01000020.1:0-29874 GCF_009372125.1 Thermococcus sp. 101 C5 | reverse complement strand
TTGCCTGCGCGAAGTTTGATCAAGGTTCGTGGTTCCTTTTACCTTGCCCTTCTACTAGGGATTTTCATTCTAAAAAGTCCTCTAGGCTGGAATTTCACTACAGCAATAAAGAATTTGGCGATACTCCCCAACAGAATAAGAATATAAAAATGAGAAGAACGTGATCTGGAAATTCAAGAAGCTCCCAAAAGCACGTCCCTCCTTTGTCTCCGAGAATGGCTCATTTCCTTGAGCTTTACTCTTGCAATTCTTTCTATGTCTCTCAGCTTGGGGGACTCCCACGGAGCCACAAAGGTTACAGCTTTTCCTTTCTTGCCTTCCCTTCCGGTTCTGCCGATTCTGTGAACATACGCCTCAGGATTCTGGGGAACTGAATAGTTTACCACATGCGTTAAATCCTTAACATCTATCCCTCGGGCCGCAACGTCCGTTGCAACCAGGACTTTGGTCTTGCCCCTTCTAAAGCGCTCCAAAATCCTTTCCCTCCCCTTTTGAGGAATGTCGCCATTCAGAGCCTCCGCTTTGTATCCTTTAGCCCTAAGCTCGGCTGCAAGTTCTCTTGTCTCCTTTTTCGTCTGGCAGAACACGATTCCATAGAAGTTTTCGTCATCAAGAATCCTGCACAGAAGCTTGAACTTGTTCCTTGGATGCACTTCAAGATAGTACTGCTCAACCTGCTCGGGAGCAAGGCTTTTCTCTTGAATCCTTATGACCTCGTAGTCTTTTAAGTATCTCCTTGCCAGGCGAAGTATCTCCCGTGGAATGGTAGCAGAAAACATCAAAACTCTCTTTTCCTCGTTTGTATGCCTCAAAATCCTTTCAATGTCCTCTATAAACCCCATGTCCAGCATTCTGTCTGCCTCATCCAGTATGAAGTATTTCACACCATCAAGTGAAAGTGTGCCTCTCTCTATGTGGTCTATTACCCTTCCGGGAGTTCCAACGACTATGTGGACACCTTTCCTTAGGCTTTTAATTTGAGGGCCTATAGGCTGGCCTCCATAGACTGGGAGAACATAAATTCTCTTTTCTCCTCTCAGCGACCTTATTTCATCCGCAACTTGAATTGCAAGCTCTCTTGTTGGAGTTATCACGATCGCCTGCACATCCTTTATGTCTTCCTCTATGAGCTCTATTAAGGGAAGGGCAAATGCGGCTGTTTTACCGGTACCGGTTTGTGATTGCCCGATTATGTCTTTATTTCCTTCCAGAAGCCTTGGAATGACTTCCCGTTGAATGTCGGTTGGCCTTTTAAAGCCTTTTTTCCGTATAGCGTTTAAACTGCTTTCTGATAGTCCTAACTTTTCAAAACTCATGTTTACATCTCCTCAAGTTTACGTCCATTAGAGAACAGAACAGAGGATTATTGAATGATTTCTAACGTTCCGCGCTCTAACTGGATTTTTTCCTTTGCATTCTCTCTAACATTCACCACCTTATAAACGTTTGCAAAGGACAAAGTTCTTAACTCTTAAAGTGTTGAACAATAAAGGTGCTGAATGTGATTAAGGGATGGAAAGCTTTAGTGTTTCCGTTTTTGCTTGGAGGGCTACTAATAGTTATTGGCATGAGCTTTGGAGAAACCTATGAGCTGTACAAGCAGTGGGAGGATGAGATAGCGATAAAGCCCGGCCATGTGTTTATGGAAGAGTGGAAGCTTGCAAAAGGCGTTCTTTTTGAAGTAAATGCCACCGTAGAATGCGGCAACAGGAGCGTTGTCCTTTACGCTGTAGAGAAAGCCTCTGAAAGGGAGATTAATGAGAGAGGTTTATACTTACACTTCAAGACCTCAAAAGAGGGGATATATCAGATATACTACGACAACTCTCAAAGCTCTCTTTTGCCGGCCAAACTTCTCGTGGTTAGAAGGGTGTATCTAATCAAACGCTCCCAGTTTTCGGCATTGTTGATTGGTATTGGCAGTGCGCTCTTAATTGTTATCGGTCCGTTTTTTGCCCTCAGGAAAAGTACGGTTCTTCAAAAGAGATTTAAGAAAAAAGGTGATTAGATGAATTATAGGTGGTGAGCAAATGAGAAAGGTGTTGCCTATTTTATTTATAGGACTATTAGTTTTTGCAGTTGGATGCACTCAAACCTCTACCACGACTTCAACAACTACTCAAGAAGGAATCGACTTTAGCTCCTACAACAGGGGAGTGATAATCCAAAAATGGGCGGAGATATTCAGCACTGAAACAGTTTATGTAAGCGAGGGATATGAAGAGCTTGCAAAGCACTACTTCCCAAATGCTCAAATTAAGACTAAAAACGAGTTTGAAAGTGGTATAGCAATCTTATCTCCGGAAGATGCAAGGGAGCTCCTTAGAGGAAAGCCCATTGTCACAACCCCAAGGGAGTATTTTGGATATGTGGTCTACAAGTCTGGGATCAAATTCGTTGGTGAGGAAATAGGGGCTGTAATTGCATACAAAGAAAACGGTAAGGATAGGCTTATTTTCACAGGAAATGGAAAATCCGGAATTGGAGCGGCTTTGGAGTTTGCAAAAGAACTAAAAGAAGGAAGAACGTTGAACCCCTCCCTTGTTTTGAGAAGAGAGGACTTCGAAGGTATAGTTCTAAAGGTGATAGGAGATAACGACTGGGATGGAATAAAAGATGAAGACGAATACTGGGTTCTAAAGGAGGTATACGTGGAAGAACCATTCATTTACAGCTGGAGGGTTGTTAAAGGGGAGAACATAACCGTAAGTGGGGGCTTCATAAGACTTGTAAACGGCTCAAAAGTCCATATAAAAGCACTTGGATTCAACGTAAGCGTTAAGGTCAAGGATCCGAAAGGCGTTCAGATAACCTACGTAATTGAGAACATAAATCCCCAGTTCGTTGAGTATCCAAACGGGGCTAAGGTAGGAGAGACTTGGATAGAGGTTACCACGAGTGAAGACTTCTCCATAGCTCCCAGAGAAGTAAAGGACTTTAATTTTCTGGCATTTGGGGACAACAGACCCGGAAGCGGAACCAAACAGCCGGAGGCCTTCTTCAAGATAAGAGACCTCATGAACAAAGACAAAGGAGCTTTTATAATCAACACTGGAGATTTAGTTTACTCGGGAAAAGTCGAAGAGTGGGCAGAGCTGTTGAAGGAGTGGAAGTTCAACAAGCCCGTGTTTGTTGCTCCTGGAAATCACGAATACCGTGGAGAAGGCAAAAACGTCTACCATAAATTCTTTGGACCGACAGATTATTCCTTTGTTCTTGGCAAATATTACTTCATCTTTGCCAATAACGTTGAGAACAACTACAAGCTAACATCCGCTCAATGGACATGGCTTGAGAAAGAGCTTGAAAAAGCCAAAGCCCTAGGCAAAAGACCTGTTATAGTTATGCACACACCTCCAATAGATCCTAGACCTGAGGGAGACCATGCAATGAATCCAACAGATGCCAAAAAACTCTTAGAGCTCATGAAGGAATACAACGCCTTTGGAGTGTTTGGGCACATCCACATCTATTGGTACGGTGAAAAAGATGGCGTGGAGATTGTGATAACTGGCGGAGGAGGAGCACCACTATACGCAAAGCCCGAGGAGGGTGGCTTCTACCACTACGTAAGAATAAACGCCGGGGACACCATAACTGTAGAGCCCGTGAAGGTTGAGTGATTTTTTTCTTTTTTCTATATATTCTATATAGTCCACTGTATTCAGCTATATTCTATTGCGGCAAAGTATTTATATACATCATATTTAGCCCGCTCTGGTGATGAAAATGATCGAGCTGCTTAGTGATCCCTGGTTGTTCATCACAATTGCGGTTGGTCTTTTTATGGCATGGGCAATAGGTGCAAACGATGCCGCAAACTCAATGAGCACAGCCGTTGGAGCCGGAGCAATAACACCAAAGCAGGCAGTTATAATAGCGGGTGTGCTTGAATTCACAGGTGCTTACCTCTTCGGAAAAAGCGTTACCGAAACTGTTAGAAAAGGAATAATCGATGCGTCTCAAATAAGCGATCCAAATGTTATTGTTTATGGCTCTATTGCCGCCCTTCTTGCGGCCTCGCTATGGTTGCTGTTTGCGTCAAAGTTTGGATTGCCAGTGTCAACGACCCACTCCATTATAGGAGGTATAGTTGGTTATGGTATGGTATATGCCGGGACTTCAATAGTGAATTGGGGCGAGATGGCACAAGTAGTTGCCAGCTGGATACTCTCTCCGATATTTGGCGCAATAGTTGCATTCGTCGTCATAAAACTTGTCTCTAAAACCATACTCCAGCAAAAAGATCCGATAGAAAGTGCCAAAAAATGGGCGCCTGTGTGGATAGGACTCGCATTCGTCGTCATTGGTTCGATGTTTTACATAAAGGTCATGCACGGAAAGTCTCTCTTCATTGCAGTTAGCAGATACGGCCTTGCAGCAGGAGTTGGAGCGTTTTTGGTCAGCTTTGCACTTTTGAGAAAGAACGTCAAAGCAACCGATCCTTACTGGGGGGTTGAGGCAATATTTAGGAAGGTTCAAGTGCTAACCTCTGCCTACGTTGCCCTCTCTCACGGTGCAAATGACGTTGCAAATGCAGTCGGACCAGTTGCGGCGGTCTATGCAGTAGCAACCATGGGGTTAGCTGGAATGAAAGTTCCGGTGCCAAGATGGATTTTAGCGATGGGTGGTTTGGGAATAGCAGTGGGTGTGGCAACCTATGGTTACAAAGTTATGGAGACCGTTGGCAAGAGGATTACCGAGCTAACAAACACTAGAGGATTTAGCATAGACTTTTCCGCTGCAACAGTTGTTTTAATAGCCTCCTGGTTGGGCCTACCAATTTCCACAACACACACCGTTGTAGGAGCTGTTATAGGTGTGGGACTGGCAAGGGGAGTAAAAGCAATAAATAAAGACATCGTTAAGGACATAGTAATATCATGGTTTGTGACCGTGCCCGTAGCCGCTATCATTGCGGGCATTGTGTTTAAGATACTGATGATTGTGGGGTGAAAATAATGCAGGTCTGGACAAAATTATTCGCTAAAAGCCCGTTTAAGCCTTTGATAAAGCACGCTGAAGTTGTTTTAGAGGCTGTAGGAACTCTCGAAAAGGCTCTCGGGGCGTGGGATAGAGGAGAATATGAGAAAATGAGGGAATACGCGAGAAGAGTGGATGATCTCGAAGATTTTGCTGATAGAATCAAGGAAGAGATAAGGGACAGCCTTAGTTCAAAGCTGTTTATGCCCGTTAACAGGGGAGACATCTTAGGTTATCTTGAAATGCAAGATAAAATCGCCGATGCCGCAGAAAATACTGCAAAGTGGCTTTTAGTTAGAGACCCAAATAATATTCCTGAGGACATTAAGGATGAAGTGCGGACTTTAATAATGACCATGAGTCAGGAAAGCATCAAAGCGGCAAAACTCGTTTATGAGGCAATAGTACAGATGGACAGGGTTATAGAGAGCGGGTTCGGTGAGAAAGAAATCGAGAGGGAGTACGAAATAATCAAAGAAATAGAGAGCGTTGAGCACAAGATAGATGAGCTTGACACAAGGTTCATGGAGATAATTTTCAAGAATTCCGCCAAGATGGAGTGGGGATTGGGGATGTACCTCCTCAACATTGCAAAGACAATAAGCAATATATCTGACAAGGCAAAAGACGCAGCAGAGAGAATAAGACTCATGATGAACAAATGAAACCTTTCTAATTTCTATTTTCTGGATTTTTCCGCGCTTCTTGGAGAAAAGTAAGAAGAAAGAAACTTCAGATGGCTATCATGGTTGAAGTCATCTGTATTTCGGGCATTTTCCTTATTCTTTCTGTTATGAATTGGTCGAGATCTTTGAGAGTTTCGGTTTCGACCTTGACTATAAGGTCGTATTCTCCATAAACTACATATGCTTCCTTTACCTCCGGGTAGGTAAGAAGTTTCTCCATAACTTCCCTTTCCTTCCCAGCGGCCGTCACCATTAAAATAAACGCCGTCACCATAGCTTATCACCGATAATATTTGGTTTTCTAAGTATTTAAGGTTATCGTCATTAAATAGGAAAAACGACAATCAACGGAAAGTCGGCTACTCTGAGGATAACACATTCAGAACATCCTCTACAGTCCTGTACTCCTTTGGAACTCTAGGCATTATGGTCTTTTTTGAAGATGCTATTTCGCCGTCTTCTGCTTCTGCAACCGGCTCGAGGTTTGACCCAAACACAAAAATATGTTTGAAAAGGAGCATGTACACCACCAGATTTAAAATATCCCAGCAGTGTTAATTAACTAGGGAGAGCGATGGAATACTTGATAAGCCAAGAGGAACTTGAGAAGCTCAAGAAGTTTCTCATGGGAAGAGGAATCAGCCTCCGGGAGTTTTACTCTAAGGGGACAACTAGCTTAGTCTTTATTGGGCATGTAAATGGAAAAAAGGCCATCATAAAGCTTGAAAGAGCAGATTCGCCAAGAAAGAACTTCAAGAGGGAGGCAGAAATTCTGAAGTTTCTTGAGAGAGAAGAGATAACGCCACGTTTGGTGGATTATGGTGTCTTTGAGGGAAGGGAATTTCTTGTTAGAGAGTTTGCCGAAGGAGAGCCTCTGCTTTATGCAACCCCCCAAAAAAAGCATATACTTGAGATACTCGAAAAGACATACAAGCTCGACGTTCTGGGGGTTGACCACGGGCAGATACAGGGGGGAAAGCATATACTAATCGGTGATGCCGTCTGGATAATTGATTTTGAAAAAGCAGGCTTCAGAAAGCCGAAAAACGTAACTTCTGCCATGGCAATGATATTTCTCAACGACAACATTATCTCGAAGAGAGTTCGGGAGGAATTTCAGCTGGATCAGGACTTCTTGAACTCATTACGGGAAGCCCTGAGGGAATATAAGACGACGAAAAATATTGAAAAGCTCAGAGAGCTACTTTCTGCCCTTTAATCTGTCCCAAGCCAATATTAACAGAGGGATCACAAAAGCCGCAATGATGAGTCCTATTCTTGGATCGAGGAGGTATTCAAAGAGAAGGATTATAAAAACTGTTATGCCGATCATCAAGAACAAATCCCGGTCAAAAATTCTTGATTTAGCGAGGATGTTTATCTCTCTGGAGATATAGGCAAGGTAGAGGGGGATACCAAAAGCTGCGATTGCCACGCCAATGTAGCTTTTGGAGACTATTGAAACGACGAGACCAATTAGAAGTATTCCCAGCACGGTATATTCTTCTTTCATGGTACACACTTGGTGATTAACTTTAAATAATTTAGGGCACGAATTTATATTTAGGTGATAGCGTTATGAATAAGATCGAATGGAATGAAAACACCTTTTCTAAGTTTGCCTATCTGGGCGACCCGAGAATATCAAAGGACGGAAAGAAAATTGCATACGTGCTGACAAAGGCGAACTTAAAGGACAACAGATATGAAAACACTGTAGTGGTTGAGGAGCTCCAGGAAGGTGCGAGAAGGTTCATCGAAAACGCATCAATGCCCCGCTTCTCCCCAAGTGGAAAGAAAATAGCTATTGTAAGACCAAATGAAGAAAGGAAAACCTCCGAAGTCTGGGTTTACGACTTAAGCTCAATGAGCGGAAAGAAAGTCCTTGAAGCAAAGAACATCCTTGATGTGAGCTGGAATGAAGATGACAGGAGGATTTTGATAACCGGCTTCAAAAGAAGAGACGACGAGGATTTTGTCTTTGAAGACGATGTGCCAGTGTGGTTTGATGCACGGGGCTTTTTTGACGGTGAAAAGACAACATTTTGGATAGTTGATACTGAGAGTGAAGAAGTTCTTGAAGAGTTCGAGGCAGAGAGGTTCTCCTCCGCAATATGGCATGGAGATGCGGTAATCTACAACGTCCCCCACAGGATGGACGGGAAGCTTCAGTTCTTCAAATTCTATGACATCTATATTTACAAGGATGGAGAGAGTGAAAAGCTGTTTGAGGGGGTCTCTTACGCTGTTGTGGATTCTAACGGAAAGTTAGTTCTACTCTACGGAAAGCCAAAGAAAAACAAGAGAAGCGAGCACAACTTTCTCTACACCTGGGATGGCAAGGAGGTTAAGCCTCTGACGGAGCGGTTTGTTTATAACAACGGAGAGGGAAAACTCGATGAAAAGGGAAATCTATACTTTACCATGGCAAGAGAAGGAAAGGTAAGCCTCTACAAGCTCGAAGGAGAAACCTTAACCCCAATAGTTGAGGACAACTCATGGGTAATGGGCTTTGATGTAAGCGGAGACGGAAAAGTTGCCCTCCTTAAAGAGACAGACACAAGGTTAAGGGAGCTCTACCTCTGGGATGGAGAGCTGAGGCAGATAACTGACTATAACGGTCCAATATTTGCCAAGCTCAAGACGAGACCAATAAAACACTTCCGCTTCAAGAGCCTTGATTTAGAGCTCGACGGGTGGTACATCAAGCCGGACATTAAGGAAGGAGAGAAAGCTCCGGTAATTGTCTTCGTCCACGGCGGGCCCAAGGGAATGTACGGCTATTACTTCAAGTATGAGATGCAATTGATGGCTGACAAGGGCTATTACGTGGTCTTTGTTAACCCGAGAGGGAGCAACGGCTACGATGAGGATTTCGCCCTGAGGGTTCTCGAGAGAACGGGCTTGGAAGACTTCCAGGACATTCTCAATGGAGTGGAGGAGTTCTTCAAACTTGAGCCTCAAGCAGATAAAGAGAGGGTTGGAATAACCGGCATAAGTTACGGCGGCTTCATGACGAACTGGGCTTTAACGCAGAGTGACCTCTTCAAAGCGGGAATAAGTGAGAACGGCATAAGCTACTGGCTTACAAGCTATGCCTTCTCGGACATAGGATTGTGGTTCGACAAGGAGGTCATAGGTGACAATCCGCTTGAAAACGAGAACTACAAAAAGCTGAGTCCGCTATTTTATGCCCAAAATGTCAAAGCCCCGCTCTTGCTTATTCACTCCCTCGAAGATTACCGCTGTCCCCTTGACCAGAGCGTGATGTTCTACCACGTGCTTAAGGACTTGGGTAAGGAAGTGTACATTGCAATCTTTAAACGCGGTGCTCATGGGCACAGTTTGAGGGGAAGCCCAAGGCACAGGGCAAAGCGCTACAAGCTCTTCATGGAATTCTTCGAAAGAAAACTCAAGAAGTACGAAGAGGGCTTTGATGTCGAGAAAATACTAAAGGGCTGCGGGGACAAAAAAGAAAACTGAGTCCTCTTTCCACTATTTTTTGAATGAAACAGTAACATTTGAAGAAGTCGAGAAGATTGCTTTAACAGATCCCTGAGATGTAGAAATAACCCTGCTTCCAACCGCAAGATTTAGGGTAAGATTAGTTCCATCCTCAGTGGGTCTTAGCTCTATAAACACTCCTCCTGCTCCCCCACCACATATATTATGACCACACTCTACCAGGTCGTATCCTGCCGGTCCTATCCATATTGAGTAGCCTTCTCTTCCTCCATCCCTGCCAAGAACGGCAATCCAATTTGATGGATCTGTGGATATAGGAGCGCTGTAACTGGTAAATGCCTCCAGCACCTTCCAGCCCGGGGGAACAAAAACCGCGGCACCTCCAAAATCTTTTTCGGTTATGTTAACCCATCCAACCAGGATGGCTCTCTTTTCGTCCCCCTTAACTTGAGCAAAAACCGTCCCTGAAAAGGTAGAATTTGTGGTCTCGTCTTTCAGGTAGAAATTCACATGGTCAACTGTAGCCCATCCTTCCGGTTTTTCTTGTAAAAAAGAAAAAGCTACAGCTCCCATGATAGCCATTAGAATAACAATTATCCCTTTTCGCATGTTGAGCCCTTATATGTTTAATGAGTAATCCTTTAAATATTTTTGGAGAATAGGACTCTTAGACGATGAGGAAACTTTGACCAGCTGAGCTGTGATGAATACGGGAGTGACCGAGCTTAAAGCACCACTATCCTTGCTCTCCCGTTCTTTTTAAGCCAGTCCAGGAGCATCTGTGCTATTTCGAACTTTTTCTTTTTGGTTTCCCATATTGGAGTGTGCTCCTTCAGATATGGCTTGCTCCATTTTCCAACGATTTCCCCAAAATCAAAGCCAACAAGAATAACCTCTCTCGCCCCAAGCTCTTCCGCAAGAAAAACAGCCCTATCACCGTCAGTAAAGCCGCCAAAGTTGTGAACAATGTCCAGTGGCTCTGTTTGACATGTCCCCAAAACGTTCTTTAGCGCTGGCACATGAGCTCTAAGCTTGTCCATGTTGTCCCCGTGGGCGTGGACAGCAACGTAAGTCCCGAGCTCGTTTGCCCTCTTTATGTCTTCAAATCTCCCATCCAAGTCAGTGACAATAACGTCCGGGACTATGTCTTGCTCCAGAAGGGCGGAGGTTGCTCCATCCGCGGCTATTAAGGTTCCTCCAAATTTTTCTTTCCCAAGTATATTCTCCAATCCTGGCCCGGCCCCGAAAACATAAACTCTCTCCCCAATTCTTTCTTTGAGGTCTTCAGCCAGAATGTAGTTTTTGTTCTCCAGCAAAAGCTTTCTCAATAGGAGTGCGGCTTCACGGTCCTTCTCCCTGTCATAACCCATTTTTTGGAGAATCCGAATGTAAAACTGCTCCCACTCCGACCATTTCATGTGCTTATCTATGGCATTTCGCTTTATAGAGGTTTTGTCATAAAGTCATTATACTTGCTCTGAGCCGTTTTCTTCAGCTAGGCTTTTTAGCTTCCTATCTATTTTTACCATCTCTCTCCACTGCCTTCCCGGCCAGTAGATTTGACCGCATTGAGTGCATACGTAAAATTCATCGTAGTCCTTATAAACGCCTTCTGGCACTTTCCCCTTGATTTCTTCTTTTTCAACCCTTTTTATTAGCCCATTACATTTTGGGCATCGAGCATTTTCCGGAAACAGTTCGTCAAACTCAAAGCCCAGCTCCATGAGCTGCTTTACCTGCTCTTCGAACTTGTTGGATTTTATGAGAATTGCATTCTTACATCTCGTTACAAGCTCTTCGTCCCTCGTTAAAACTATCCTGCCCTCTTCTCTGGCAATCTTTAATATTTCCTCATCGTCCTTTATGCCATAGAGAGTGTCGTAACCGTACAACCTAAGCCATCTCGCCAGCCTTCCGAGCATCATGTCGGCGATAAACTTTGTGTTTTTTCCTCCCATCAACGCTACTTTGGAGTGAAACAATAAATTTCTTTTGGAAAAATCTTATAACCTATCAATCACTTCTAAAGCGGGTGGCTCAAATGATAGTGTACTTCATCGGCACAGGGGGCAGTGAAGGAATTCCGGCTCACCTATGCACCTGCCAGACATGTGATGAAGCCCGCAAGTTTGGTTTTGCTCAGAGAAAGCCATCCACACTTGCCATAGTTACCAAGAACAAAAAAGCAGTCCTTATAGACGTTGGGACGGATATCAGGGATTTACTGCACGTTCCTCTTGAAGCGATACTCCTAACCCACTGGCACCATGACCACATCTACGGCCTGTATAAACTCCGGTGGATTGCAAAAAGAACAGCCCTTTATGCCCCAAAAGGAGATGCGGACTGGCTCATGGTTAACGATCCCAAGAACATTGATGTGAAGTTCATCAAACCCAATGATGTCCTAAAAGTCGATTCTCTCAAAATCACCGCTTTAAAGCTCAACCATCAGGTGGAGACCTTCGGCTACCTGATAGAAGAAGATGACAAGAGTGTGGCTGTTCTTTATGATACCAAGGGGCTTCCTGAGGAGACGTTTGAATTACTGGAAAAGAAAAATCTTCGCTTAGCGATTGTTGATGCCACATACCCTCCGGGTATAGACGACCCTTATCACAATAACGTGGATGAAGGTGCCCAAATTGGACTTAAGCTGGCAGAAAGAACGTTTTTAAGCCATATATCTCACAAGAACCTTCCGTTTTTGATGCTGGATGAGTATGTGAGAAAGAAATACGGAGGGAAGGTTCTTGTTGCCTACGATGGGATGCTCTTCTATGTGTGATACTTCTCCGGCAGCTCAGAAAGAAATGCCAGAACAACGAAGCTCGTAGTTTCGGTATTGGTATCCCCAACCGGAACTATCTTCTCCCCTTCAAACTTATATCCCGTCGAAATCCCGCCGTTCTCCATTTGAAGCTGTGAAACAATTCTTTGACATGAGGTATAAACAGCTTTTCCCTGTTCCGGCCTGTCAAGAGCCCTGTGGAGATATGCAAAGAGAGCACATTTATATGTTTGATAGGTGCCGTCAAATGCCTTGTCGCGGAAGCCTTTTCCATCCCAAAGTGACAAAAGGCCCTCATAAACCTCAACAGCCTCTTGCCTTTTTCCCGAAAGTATCTTGTTCAAGGCCATGTAAACTGATAGGTCGGCATATTCTCTCCAGTCATCCATAGGGCAGGAAGTGTCTGTGAGCTCGTACTTTATCTCGAACTCTGCCCCAAACTTTCTAGAATATGTTCTGTTGATGAAAAGTATTTTAGAGCAATAAACCCCGGTTATCCGCCTTCCAAAAAGAACATCAACCTTCCCATTCCATCCACCTGAGTAGTTAGCTTCAAGATTCCGGAGAATTCTCTCACCGAGGGATGAATTTAACGCTACCAAAGCCCGGGATGCGAGCAGATTATCGTTTGCAATGTAAATCGTTTCATTGTCCGGATAGCTCTTAACGGCAGCCCTGAGAAGTCCTGCCTCAGGTACGTATTGGGATTCGAGGAAATAGCGAAGGGATGTAACATTGAGCTCTAAAGAGTTGGACCCATCCCTACCCTGTTTCTCAGTTGCAAGGATTATCAGCATTAGGAGCAGCATAATGAGTGCAAAATACTTTGGCTTCATCATTATGTTCTTCGAGTTAGACCGTAAAACTCTTTTGGACAGCGGCACAGTTCTATCGGTGACCCCAATGAATGTCCTTGAACTTGCCAAAAGGAGAAGAACCGTGAGAAAATTCAAAAATAAAAAACCACCTACAGAGAAGCTCTTAAGAGCTCTGGAAGCAGCAAAAGAGGCTCCCTCCGGAATGAATGCCCAGCCGTGGCACTTCGTTATCATTGAGAGCATTGAAATGAAAAAACAAGTTCGGGAGATTTGTGAGAAAGGGGAGAGGCAGTTCTACGAGAAGATGAAAGGAAAACTCGGTGAATGGTTACAGGAGAAGGGGTTTACATGGGAGAAGCCGTTCTTGAGCGATGCTCCATATTTAATTTTAGTGTTTACCGATGTTAGAGCACCTTTTGCAGTTCAGTCCACATGGCTTGCAGTTGGCTATCTTCTTCTGGCTCTCGAGGAAGAAGGATTGGGAACAGTAACATACACCCCTCCAAATCCCAAAGAGATTGAAGAGCTCGTAAATGCTCCCAAACACTACAAACTCCAGACAATACTGCCTATAGGTTATCCTGACGATGAAAAACCTAAATACGAAAGAAAAGCCCTTGAAGATGTTATCAGCTTTGAAAAATTTGAATAAACCTGTTAGCCCACCTATTCTTTTTTGTTCAAAAATCTTGACTTCCTTAGATATTCCTCCAGCTCCTTCAGCACTTTCATCTGCTCTTCAGTCTCAACGGCGGAAGGCTTGAGGGAGCGCACCTTTGCGAGAGCGTCCCTTAAAGGGAGTCCATGAGCATACATTAGATAAGCAGTTGCCACGGTTCCGCTTCGTCCGCTCCCGCCAAGGCAGTGAACTAAAACTTTTTTGCCCTCATTAGCTCTTTTGTAAATCCACTCAACAATCTCAAGCAGCTCCTCCAGAGAAGGCGCGGTAAAGTCTTCAATTGGTACATGAAGGACTTCGACACCTCTTTTGGTGAGCTCCTCCAAGTCGTAATACAGCTCGTATTCGTATGTAAGGACAACCACAGCATCAAACTCTTCAGCAAGTTTTGGGATGTCTTCTGGGTGAGGCATAGGTGAAAAAGCCACTTTATCGTCAACGAACTTTGGATACACCATTTCAACCACCCCTTAAGATTCAGATAGTGTTATAAACTCTTACGCTGACATTTAGTTAAGGTGAGAAAAATGAGAAGAGAGTTCATTGGAGTTTTTCTATCCTTCTTGGTATTTGGTCTGGTTTTATGGTTCTTCAGGCCATGGTTTCACGGAATTGTTATGAGTTTTTACAGAAATCCAACGGTAATATACCTCTTTGTTGTGCTATTAGCCATTTTGATATACGATACCAAGAAAAAACTCGTTGAAGGGCCTGCAAAAAGAAACAGCCTGATGGGAGGCATCTTCGCATTAGTGATTCTATCCCTGGTTGTCATCTCAATACTCAGCGGTGCTCTTTCAAACACTGCCCTTTACAAAGAATATCACCCCACTCAAGTTTCAAATGAATTGGATCTTTCAAGCAGCAAAATAAGAATTCTCCCCAAACTTACCGCATACCGTTATGCAGTCGATACAATAGAATATGCCCGAT
Source organism: Thermococcus sp. 101 C5 (assembly GCF_009372125.1). Classification (NCBI taxonomy): domain Archaea; kingdom Methanobacteriati; phylum Methanobacteriota; class Thermococci; order Thermococcales; family Thermococcaceae; genus Thermococcus; species Thermococcus sp. 101 C5. Next base: position 15,519 of record NZ_WHIZ01000020.1, on the reverse strand, counting down.
ATACTTTGGGCTGGTCTCATCTAACCGTCCGAAATGGGACTCCAGTATGGGGATTCTTTATAATCCCTGACGGAGCATGGAATGCAATAAGGCTCAAAGACAAGGGTGTTCTCTTCGTTGACATGAACACCACCCAAGCAAGAATGGAAAGAATTGAAAACGAACTCCAAATCGGTCCGGGAATGCAGATTTTTGACAACCTTGAATGGAACCTCTACAAAAAGCACTATCTAATAGACCTTGACATCCCACGGGCACTTTATTACGAGGACAAGATTTACATCGTTGTTCCCTATATTTCGTACAGCTTCCGCGTCTTTTACACCGTTCCTAAATGGGGAGGGGTTTTAATCGTCGATGAAGAGGGCAACGTTGAGGATTTAACCCCCGAAGAGGCCGTTAAGGATGAACGCCTCAAGGATTTCCCAGTCTTTCCGGAACTTCTAACAAGGAAAATCGTCCACGCTCAAAACTACTGGAAGGAAAGCGCTCTATCAAACATAAAGAACCTGTGGCTCCACCACGAAAACCAGATAGAGATAATAGACGTGAGCGGGCAAGGGAACAGACAGCCCTTCTTGGTAATTGCCAACGATGGAAAAGAATACTGGATGGTTGCGGTGGAACCATATGGTAGAGCCCACGGACTGGCAGCGATATTCTTAATTGACGCTCAAACTGGAGAAATGAGCCAGGTGAAGTTCGAAACTCCTCTTACCGGGCCAGTAAAAGCTATAGACTACGTCAAAAAAGCCCTACCAACGTTTGATTGGAGCCAGTTTATGGCCGTAGAGCCGATCCCAATTTTCTTAAATGGAGAACTCTGGTGGAGAGTTGCAATAATTCCCGGAACTGGCTCTGGTGTGGCAAAAATAGCCTTCGTAAACGCAGAGACCAAGGAAGTAAAGATTTTCGAAAACGAAAATGACGTCAGAACATTTCTTTTGTATGGACAGGTAGGGGCCAAAGTTGAAGAGATCAGCGGGATTGTTAAAGGAGTCTACTCCTACATCAAAAACGGAAACACTCATTGGATACTAATTGTTGATAACAGAGCCCTCTATTTAAGTGCAGATCAACTGAGTGATGAGCTTATCCTTAAAGTGCTCGAGCTAAGAGAAGGAGACAGCATAACTATAAAAATAAGTGAAGGAAGGGTTGTAGAGATTGAAAAAAGATAGGGATGAGAGGCATGAGAAGAGTCTTTTTGCTTTCTTCTCTCTTTTTAATTGTCTTGGTTTCCCTTTGTATAACTCGGCCCTCAACTACCCCCTCCTCCCCACCAAACGAGGCTTCAAAGGTTGTTTCATTCCTAAATGAAGCCAGAGAAAATCTCAATAAATGCAATACTACCTTAAAAGCACCATTAAACCCCCAAAGCGATCCAGCATACCTCAACATGAGCATCTTAAATGAAACAGTGCTTAAACTAAATGGCGAGTTATATGAATACGTAGTTTTAGGGGTGCAAGATGTTAACTTCTCAGGTGAAGTGTTGTTTAAAGGATACAGAATAATATGGAACACTCCAAAGAATCTCACAACTACAGGGGGACAGAGAATTGAGTTTAGAATTCACAAAGGAAGTTCAGTTGTTGAGTCGTTCGTATACTGGTACATACCGTTTCAACTTGATTCCTACTGTGTCTCAATTTATACGAAAGCTCTGGAGCTTCCAGAAGAAGAGACAACCTTCATTTTCATTCACATAGAGGGGAAGGATTTGTGGATGGTTCTAGCAAAAAAATAAATATCAGTTCCACTCTATTAACTTTGGGGAGCTGGGATGGAAAAAAGCACCAAAGCTTTCCTTTTTCTTATCCTTGCAACTCCATTATGGGCATTAATAGCTTTTGGGATAGAGAAACTTGAAAGTATGTATGGCAAAATTTACCCTGAAATCCTCTTCTTTATCTATCCAACCCTTATTGTGGCTTCAATAACCACACTTTTTCTATGGAAGTTGCAGATTTCTCTCCCAGAATTTGCTGTAATGGCAAGCATCGCTCCCCTCATAGTAGCAATAGCACTTTCTATAGTAACGATGATTGAAGACCTTCGCTCCAGCCCTTACCATAGCGATGACCCGGGCTTTTTTGTTTTCCTTCTCTTTTATCTATTTCCCGTGGTTTCCTTCCTTTTAGGGGCATTCATATACTACACCATAGCCCGCTTAAAAGGTGATGCACAATGAGACGTCAAACCGTTATCTTAATACTGGTTTCCCTATTGCTTTTGCTTCTATTAATCCCAATAAGACTGGCTATAATGATTTTGCTGGATATAAGTGACATCTCTAAGATTTTGCCACTTAGTGCCTCTTTCTTGCCAATAATTGGGAGTGTTTTGGCTGCGTTTATTGTGGGATTTTTGGTTAAAATTGTGGCGTTGAAGATTTATAAAAAAGAAAAACCGGCTAGAATAGCCTTTTTGGCAATCTTTTTCATCGCGCTTCTTATCTCTGCGTATACAATCAACGTTCCCAGTATTGGACCCTCTCCACAGAAAGTCATCTACTACACCCTTTATGAGAATGAGGTCTACGTTAACCCCTATTTGGGAGAAATTTCCCTCCCATTTGAAGAAATGGACTGGACAAAAGAATATGGCCTAAGACCTAGCGGATATCTGAAGAGAGAGGAGGGGATAGTTAACGGAACCGGTGGGTTTGTGTTCCAAAACATAACCAGTGTTTACATGGGGATTTTTGTCTATCCCAGCCCACACAAGAGTCCTAAATGCGAAAACGCTCTCAGAGATCTCGAAGAGATGCTCAAAAATAAAGGATGGCAAAGTGTAGAAGTCCCTCCTGAAGCTCTGGAAAAGAGAAATTTCATCGGAAGGCTTATCAATGCCACGATGCTTCAGGAAGGGAATAAAGCCGTATACTTAGAATGCTCAGATGTGATGGCCTATGGGAGGTTGATAATTCTGTATGGAGAAAAAGAAGAACTGACCTCCTCCCCGCCCTGAAGGGCGAGGGTTTATCTTAACCCCTCACCAAGGGCGGGGAGGTTTGAGGGGTCTCATTTAGGCCCAAGTTAAAGCGGGTCTTCGACCCCTCGGGGAGGGTCTTCCCCCCATTACCCCTACCCCCCGCTAGAGCGGAAAGGCTCGGGGTTATCGTTCTAACCGCTTTTCTCAAAATGTTAAACGCTCCAACCAAGTCAGCATTCATTACAACACCCTCCCTGCGGCACTTGAATAAACCCCTAAAAATTCTACCATTAGAATGGCGCTGGCCGCAGAGGGGGCAAAGCTTAGAAGTAAAAGCCTCATCAACAAGCAAAACTTCAATACCAAACTCTTCAGCAACCTCGGTTAAGCGTTTGATGAGATAATTAAACCGCCACACTTGAGAGAGTATGAAGTTCTGCCTTTCCCCCTTGTTAGAATTCCTTGCGATTTCTTTTGGATAACCAACCACAATTATGCTAACGCCTAATTGATAAAGTTTTTCCACAGTTTGTCTAACTGCCTTGTTAATGTAATGTCTTGCTTGTAGTTTAGCCTTCTGGTACATCATCTTAAGCCTCCTGCTCTTTTTAGCACCACTCCTGTTGATTTTAGACTGATAATCTGCTATTCTTTTTTGCCAGTAAAAGGCTATTGATTTTAGTGGTCTCCCGTTCACGAGAAAAGCTTCACCATTCTCAATGTAAATGGCAATTAAATTATTTACTCCGAGGTCTATTCCTGCTGTTAGGTTGCTCTTTGGTTTTCTTGGGACTTCCACCCACTCTCCACCGGTTAGTTTTTCTTCGACCGTGTAACTCACGTGAGCATACCATTTCCGCTTTACAGAGTCATAGACAATTTCAAGCCTCCCCTGTTTACCCTTCAAGTGTATCCTCCCCTTGAACTGCATTTTTAACCTTCCAAACCTTCCAAGCCGTCTCAACTCGATTGTGTTCCCATCAATTTTGTACTGGTCGTTCCTGAGTGGGATTACGAATAGTTTTCCTCCATTCTCCTCCTTGACGAATTTTGGTGGTTGAGGTTTGAACCATTCTGATAGCTCTCCTTTCTTTTTCTTCTTGAGTAGAGAGAAGAAACTACGCCAGGCTTCAGCGTTCTTCCTCGCTAATTGTTGTACTGTTGAACCTCCAATCCAATCCTTGAAGGTATAGTAAGCTTCTTTTTCCGTTGTCCCAAAGTCGATCTTCCCGAATTCTTTGAATTGCTTTAAACGCTCGTAATTGAGTTTATTCCAGATTATTGTAGTGGCTTGGGCTAATTCGAAGAGTGTTTTTTCTTGTTCTTTTGAGGGTTGGAGTTTTACTGTTACGGTTCTTTTCATTACTCCTCATTATTAATTTTACACTTTTGAGTTTAAAAATGTTTTTGCTTTCTCACTAAAAGGGCTTGTTTATGGTTGGCTGTACCCCGCCCTAAAGGGCAAGGCTTGAGAAAAGAAAATGTCATTGAACTCGCCTCAATCTTGAGCTAGCTATTCCCTTATGAACAAAGCCGCGCCCATGCCAAAGTATGATGGGCAAGCGTAGGCAGTTCTTTTAACCTTCATTGGCACCTTCTTCAAAACGCCGTAAAGGACGAGCAGTTGCCAGTAGCTGTCTGGCAAAGCTTTGTTTATTAGCTCATCCGGTATCTCAAGAAGCCCTTCAAGTCTATTTTCTTGAATTATTTTCATGATGAGCTCATCGTATTCTTCAGCCTCGGGTGCATAGCCATACGGGCCGTTACCGTGTGCATGGGCATGGTCTGTACTCGCTATGAAGGCTACCCTCCTTTCGTATTCCTCAAGTACTTCTCCCACCACTTCACCAAATTTAACAAGCGTCTCCCTTGAAACATGCCTTGCAGGTGTTAAGAGCACTATCTGCCTCTTTTCCAGAAATTGGAGGGGTATGAGCTCTCCCCACGTCAGGGGGAAGCGAGAGTATTCCCCGCTCAGCGAAGCAAAGTTTATGTCAACTACCGGCAAATCTTTAGCCTTTGCTTCTAGGTATATTTTCCTAGCGAGCTCTTTATCCGTTTTATACTCTCCCGGAAGCTGAACTCCAGCAAAGCCAAGCCACGAGATTAAATTTTCAGCCATTATAACCCCAAGGGCTTCGCTCATGCGGACGTTGTGGGGGCTTATGAGAACGTAAACATCTGCCCTTGAAAGTTCTCTGCCAATCTCTTTGAGGGCTTCTGCAAGCTTTCCCGTTTCCTCATCTTCCGGATTGAGAACGGGGTTTCCATGGGGCATCATAGCGGCACCAACTAACATTATCTCTCCTCCTTAAAACAATCTTCAAGGAATTCTAAAGAGCATTCCTCCACTTTTGGAGCTTCAACATGGCTTAAAGTCTTCAATCCGGCCCCGGTGAGAATGCTAACTATTCTTGAGTTCTCCTCGATTATTCCTTTTTCCCTTAACTTTCTTATAGCGGCTATCCCTGTTGCAGATGCAGGCTGGACGAATAAGCCTTCTCTACCAAGCTCCTCCTGAGCGTTTAAGGTTTCTTCATCTCTAACGGCAACGCACAGTCCGTCAAGTTCTCTCAAACGCCTCAGCACTACGTTTCCGCTCGGCGGGTAGGGGTTTTCTATGGCATGTGCTATGGTATGCGGGCTCTCAAACCTCTCTATTTTTTCTTTTCCATTATTGAAAGCTTTGCATATTGGAGAACATCCTTCCGCCTGAACCGCCACAAAACGGGGAAGCTTCTCAATTAATCCGCTCTCCTTTAGCTCAAGGAACCCCTTCACGATTCCCCTGAAAAGACCCCCCGAAGAGGTGGGAATAACAACGTAATCTGGAGTTGTTTCCTCAATTATCTCGAAGCTTATGCTCTTGTATCCCTCAACTCTAAACGGATCGTCGGAGTTTATGAAGTATATGCCCTTCTTTTGTCCTATTTCAAGGCTTTTGTAGTAGAGCTCCCCGTAATCTCCATGGACTTTAATTACCTCGGCCCCATAAGGTGCAAGAGCTTTAAGTTTCTCTTTCGCTATCGTTGAAGATACAAGAATGTAAGTTTCGAGCTCTGCTCTTGCTCCGTAAGCGGCAACGCTTGCCGCCATGTTGCCCGTCGAAACAGTGCCGATTTTCTTAAACCCCAGCTGAAGAGCCCTGTGAATGCCGAGATAAGTTCCCCTATCCTTAAAGCTCCACGTGGGATTTGTGGTTTCGTTTTTAAGGTACAGCTTAACCCCCAGCTCCTTCGAGAGCTTTTTTGCCTTTATCAGCGGAGTATCCCCCTCTCCAAGACTTAACTCGGGTTTGAGCTCAAATGGGAAAAATCCAGAGAATCTCTCCCAAACTCTTTTCCCTATCCCGGGAGCGCTCTTGAAAAGCTCAAGCTCCAAGGGCTCCCCGCATTCACATCTCTGATATGGCTTTCTCATGGAGTATTCCTTCCCACAGGCAGTACACTTTAACATGAGATTCCCCTCCATTTGTGATTTCCACTCTACAATTTGGATAATTTTGTTGAATTTCACTTCACAAAGCAGCTTTTCCCAAAACTTCCCTTATTATTTTCGCAGCGGCAAAGGCGCTTATCCCTTTATAATCGTAGTTTGGATTGAGTTCAACAATGTCAAGGGCAACAATTTCTGCATTTAGAGACTTTATCACTTCCACGAGCTCCCTAGTACTCAATCCGCCGGGCTCAGGATTTCCAACTCCGGGAGCAAAAGCCGGATCAAGGACATCCATATCAAAGGAAAGGTAAGCCCTTTCAAAAGGAATATCGACTTTTGGAGAACGGTATATCTCCGATGCGCTTACAATCCTTATTCCATGTTCTTCTGCAAATTTAACCTGTTCTCTTGTAGGGGCCCTTATGCCAATTTGCACAACGTTTTCCCCTTTTACAAGCCCTTCTTCCACAAGCCTTCTCACAGTGCACGCATGGGAGTATTTGTCTCCTTCGTATTCAGCATAGAGGTCTGGATGAGCATCAAAGTAAATCAGGCCAAAATCCTCGCCTGAGACCTCCTTAATCGCCTTAAACGTTGCATATGTTATGGAATGATCCCCTCCTAGAAAGAGAAAGAGTTCCCCACTGTAATGCTCCTTAACTGTTTTGTTGACCTTTTCAACCAGCTCCCTAAAAGTATCTGCGTTGATATCACCCAAATCTTTGTAGCTCCAGTGTTCGGCCAGATTGATTAGTAATTCATTAAAGCTGTTGTATAGTTCTTCGGATGTAGCCTCCCTTATTGCCCTTGGGCCTTCAGCGCAGCCTCTTCTAAAGGAAGATGAGTTGTCCCATAGAATTCCAAGGAGGTAGAGATTAGGTTTCTCCGAGTGTGGAATCCCAAAAAGCATCTACCACACCTTCGTTCCTACGGGAACTTCATCTGGAACCGGGAGAAGGTAAACCTTTCCGTCCTCGCTCTCGGCTACTATCAGCATCCCCTGACTTTCAACGCCCGAAAGCTTCTTGGGCTTCAGGTTTAAAACGAAGATAAACTTCTTCCTTTCAAGCTCCTCAGGAGAGTATTGGTCGGCTAAACCGGTTATTATAGTCCTCTGCTCATTTCCAAAGTCCACTTCGAGTTTTATTAGCTTGTTGGTTCTCTTCAGCTTTTCAGCCTTCTTAACGAGGCCCACTCTAAGGTCAAACTTCCAGAATTCATTGACGTCGTAAAGTTCCATAGGTTCCACCACAAAAAATTGGAGAGGCAGATATTTAGACTTTGTGCCGAGAGCGGGCGGTTACATCAAACCTCATGAGGGTAAAAATGCTGAGAAGTATCAAAAGAGATGCAAGAAGGAAGTCTGTAAAGAATCCACCTGCTTTCACGATAAATCCGCTCAATATACTTCCGATGATAGCACCGAGAGAACTTATCAGGTTATAAAAGCCCATCATCGCTCCCTGCTCTTTTTCCTTCGCAAGCTTGGAGATCATTGAAGTCGTTGATATGCCTATGTATGCCCATGAATAGCCAGCCAGTGCATAGGAGACGAAGGCGTAGAGTTTAAATACCGTTCCAGTTTGAGATAAGCCGAGTAAAACAAGGGAAAACCCAAAGCTCCTTATGCTCAATCCCCTAATGAGGGAGGCTTTTCCACCTCTTCTCTCGGTGTGTATTCCGGCTTTCATATACATGTAGGCTGATATTGATGAGTTTAGAACAGCAGCTAGGTATATCTCGGAGGTACTGACACTGCGGGATTTTAGCAGTACCGGGAACTGTGAAAAATACAACATCGCCCCTACCCAGAAGAGGATTGAGGCAAGATAAAACTCCTTAAACTCCAAAAATCTTGTGAGAGCTCGCTTGTTATACTCAGGCAGGTGAATCATGATATTTGGCAGATACCTAAACTTTTCGACAATGTAGTTTGCATAAACTCCCAAACTCCTTCTCTCAATCCTAAACGGGGCTTCTTGAATCCACTTAACTCCCAAAACAATCGAAGGAATATTAACAACAGCAAAAACTACAAGAAGTTGTCTAATACTTAGAAAATAAGCTAGGAAAAACCCTAAAATAAGTCCAATAACCCACGCCCATCCACCTATCTCGTTGAACTTCGCAATCCCATAGTCGAGTTGCTTTTTCTTTAGGACTCTTGCAATAAGTATAACGGGAATTGGAATTGTAGCTGCGATGAAGAAAGAATACAGAAAGTTGAGGACCATTAGCTGAGTAATGCTCCTTGAAAACGCCATTAGAAACGAGAACAAAGATGTTCCGATAAAGCCCAGTATCAAAAAAGGTTTTCTTTTAAGCATTTTATCTGAGAGCTTTCCCCAAAATACTCCCCCTATCATTGAGGCAATGCTTCCAATAGCGTTAATTACTCCTACTTCCTGAGCAGATCCACCTGCTTCTAAAGTTAGGAGGGGTATCAGTGTAGAAGTACCACCTGTTGAAACCTTGAATGGGACAAATGCGTAAAACCATCTAATCTTGGACTTCTTTGTGTAGGCAAACAGGGCTGAATCTTCGATGGCTCTTAGGGATGCATTCTCCCTCTTCCGAGAAGCCTTCATTGGGGACACCTTAAAGTAATGAAAGAAGAAGAGAAGAGCAGTTCACCAGTCTTCATCTTCGTCCCAGTCTTCCTCCTCCCATTCCTCTTCATCCCAATCTTCTTCGAACTCTTCATCGAATTCCTCATCAAACTCTTCTTCCTCTTCTACCAATGGCTCCTCCTCGTAGTCCTCTACCTTCTTCTTTTTCTTTGGGGGTTGCATATTTGACACCTCCCGCCCCTCTCGGGGCGTTATATACAGAGATCATGGGTTTATAAACTTTTCGTCATGGTTTCTCGGTTCTCATTCAAGATCTAAAAATATTAGGGCTGTATAACAATGTTAATTAGATATAACCGCCATACCTGGGAGAAAGGTTTATATACCCTTAACCAACTTTAGAATGGCTAATATCCATAATACAAGGGCTGAATAAGCGTAGAGTGTAAAAATCCAAATTTGAGCCCTCAAATTCAAAAATAGGCGGATTTGGTGTGGGAAATGGAGACAGAATTGAACTCTGATGAATCCCCCCTATTAAGGGCAACAAGCCTAGAAGAGAAATTAGGGATTTCGAAAATCTATCTAAAACTAGAAGCAGCAAATCCAACAAAAACACACAAAGACAGGATCGCAAAGGCACACGTTAAACAGGCAAAAGCCCTCGGCTTTTCTGGGATTACTGTGGGAACCTGTGGTAATTACGGGACATCTATAGCATATTTTGCAGAAAAAGAGGGACTAAGAGCCGTGATCTTTATTCCAAGGCACTATGAAAACTCAAGAGTGGAAGAAATGAAAATGCATGGGGCAGAGGTTATATTCGTAGACGGGCCATATGAGTCAGCAGTCTTTATGAGCAAAACTTTTGCAGCAGCTATGAATTATTACGATGCAAACCCGGGATCGCAACCCATGATAGATTACGAAGCTTATTCCCTCATTTCAAAAGAAATTCTCAAAGAAATTGAGCCATATGCAGTCTTTGTTCCCGTAGGAAACGGTTCCACTCTGGTGGGGGTTTACTATGGTTTCAAAAAATATGGAAAGATGCCAAAAATCATTGGAGTTACAACAAGCTACGGAAATCAAATACTGAACGCATTTTATACCGGTAGTATGGAAGAAGTTAGAGACTTCGTTGAAACTAAGCTCAACGAGCCTCTTGTTTCCTCGGTATCCTTTGATCTTCAAAATGCCCTTGAAGCTGTAAAAGCATCGAAAGGGTATGTTTTTGGTTTTGCCGATGATACAGCCTTAAAATATGCCAAGATTTTGGAAATGAGTGAGAGGATAAAGGTTCTCCCAGCCTCTGCCCTAACTTTAGCCGGGCTTGTTAAGTTTGTTAGAAAATTCGGTGTAAATAACGAGAATTTCGTCCTGCTCCTTACTGGAGGGGTTTGAAAATGAAGAAAGCCTTGATTCTTGCGGAAGGAAGGTACAAAACGACCGATGGAAAGACTGCCCATGGGTTGGTTAGATACTCTAAGAGATTTAAGATTGTGGGGGTAATAGATTCCACTTTGGCTGGAAAGGACGCTGGAGAAGTCTTGGATGGAATACCCCGCAACATTCCCATCTACGGAAGCTTTGAGGAAGCAATTGCAGAGAATCCCGATGTTGAGTATCTCATAATTGGAGTGGCGACCCCTGGTGGATATTTGCCTCCGATCTACAGGGAGATTATAAAAAAGGCAATAAAAAGAGGGATGAACATAGTTAACGGTCTCCACAACTTCCTCAGCGACGATCCCGAATTTTCTCGCCTAGCCAAGAGGTACAAAGTTCAGCTGATAGATGTAAGGAAGATATACAGAGACCTAAAGATTCCTTTCACAGGAAAAATTGAGGAAGTCAAAGCCATAAAAGTTGCCGTACTGGGGACTGATGGTGCAATAGGCAAAAGAACCACCGCAATAATGCTTCATGAGGCATTCAAGCACTTTGGAAAGAAGAGCGTTTTTGTGGCAATGGGACAAACAGGGTGGATGCAAGGGGCAAAATACTGCATAGTAATGGACTCAATAGTAAACGACTTCGTTGCAGGGGCTATTGAGGACGTTATCTGGAGAGCCTGGAAGGAAGAAAACCCCGATGTTATTGTGACACACGGAGAAGGTTCGCTCCTCCACCCAGCTTATCCAGGTGGATTTGAGTTAATAGCCTCTGGAAGACCGGATTATATTGTGCTCCAGCATGCTCCATCAAGAAAATTTTTCGATGACTTCTCCCAGTACGAGATTCCACCCTTGGAGAAGTACATACAGCTGATTGAACTCCTCTCCGGTAAAAAACCGATAGCTATCACAATAAACTCTGAAAGACTCACGAAGGAAGAGGCTCTCCAAAAAGCAAGAGAGATAGAGGCAACATATGGGATTCTAACGAGAGTACCTCTATATGAGGGTGTCGAAGACATAGTTAAGGCAATTCTTGAAGACGCAGAACGCCTAAAAGCAGTAGCCCAGCAAGAGGTGACTGCAAATGCCTCTCAAATGCTTTGATTACATATCCATTGAAAAGCCAAAGCTCTCTTCTCGGAGGATTTCTGCCGTTTATACCCTCTCTATTGATGGAAATGAGGAAAAATTCAAGCTGATCCACACCTACAAAGAAAAAATTCCCAGAAATGAAGTCTTCGCAAAGCTTATGGTCATAACTCCAGCGATAAACTACGCTCTTTTCACCCCAGAAATTTCCTTTAACTTTTCCCTCGATCCAAGAGACCTGCAGTTCTTTAGGGATATGATGGAGCTCACTGCAAATGATATCCTTGTGAACAGGATATACAAGAGGACAGGGTTTGTCAGAGAAGAGTTCATCCCCAAAGAGATAAAACCGCAGCCTTTGGCAAAGATTGTCCCGGAAAGAGTCGAAGAGGAAGATGTAAAACTCACTCCCGACTACAACAAATGCGCTATAATGCTCAGTGGTGGAAAGGAGAGCCTTCTCACCTATGGCATTACAAAGGAAATAGGGTGTGAAGTTTATCCATTCTTCTTCAATGAGTCCGGCGGGCACTGGAAAGTCGCCCTAACAGCGTACAAATGGTTCAAGGAGCATGAGCCAAACACCAAGAAAGTGTGGAGCAACGTGGACAGGCTTTACACCTTTATAGAGAAGCACATGAAGATACTCCAAAACGTTGGGAAGCCAAAGGCTGAGGTATATCCGATAAGGCTATTCTTCTTTGAGCATTACGTCTTCTCATTCCTGCCACTAATTGAAAAGTACAGCATAGGAAACGTTTTGTTGGGCAACGAATATGACGACCCGAGGGGGCTTACTTATGAGTTCCATGGGATACCTCACTTCTATGCGGTTTTGGATCAGAGCCAGTTCTTCGACAAGTATATGACAAGATGGTTCGCCGAGAGGGGCTTGAATATAAGACAGTGGTCTGCCGTAAGACCAATAACGGGACTTATCGTTGAGAGAATCCTCTATAAACGCTATCCAGAACTCTTTAAACTCCAGAGGAGCTGTCACTCAGTTCATAAGGAAGGCGAAGATTATGCCCCCTGTGGCACATGCTTCAAGTGCAACGGCATACAAACATTCTTGCTGGCTAATGGAATAGATCCCCAGCTAATTAAATACAAACCACACCACATAGAGACGCTTCCAAAGAGGATAGCGGAAGGAAAAGTTAGACTTGACGAGGATGAACTCCTACACTCGCTCTATCTGATAAAGCAGAGAAATCCTGATTTTCCCCTCAGCGGGGAAAGGAGAGACCACGTTGAGATGCTCCACTTCGATGACAGAAATTCCCTCTTCGACAACATCCCTTTGGAGTTCAGAGAGAGGATATACTCAATATTCGAGCAGTATACAAGGGGTTATGCCTACCTAAAGGAAGGCAAGTGGGTTGAAATAACAAGGGAGGAGGTGCTCCATGGAGTACACGATAGTTGATGGGGAGAGATACCTGGAAGAGATCAAAAAGCTTGACAGGGAAATAAGCTACTCGTTCGTTCGCTTTTCCATTCCCTATGAGGACTTCGCAAAGAGGCACGAAGAACTCTTTAGAGAGCTCCTTTCACACGGAGAGCACAAGTTCTTCGCAGCCCTCGATGAGAAAGGAAAGCTACTGGGTCATGTCTGGATTTGTTTGACCCTTGATACTGTGGACTACGTTAAAATAGCCTACATTTACGACATTGAAGTTATTAAAAAGGCAAGAGGGCTTGGAATCGGTTCAGCTCTTTTAAGGAGAGCTGAATCATGGGCAAGAGAGAAGGGAGCAAAGAAAATTGTGCTGAGAGTTGAAATTGATAACCCTGCAGTAAAATGGTACGAAGAACGGGGATACAAGGGGAGGGCAATTATAATGGAGAAATTGCTAGACTTCAAAAATTAAGAGCTTATCACCGCTACTTTTCCTCAAGAGATTTCCTCCCTCATCAAACACCCAAGCTCCGCCCGGAGGATAACTGTTAACGATAAAAGTCTTAACGTTGAGGAGTTTAACCCTTTCGGACATTGCCTTAAGGTCTTCCTCGCTTATCTTTCCGCTCTCGGGTGAATACTCCATGGGCACAAACAGAAAATCGGGCTTTTTCTTTTTTATCCACTTCGCTATGCGCTTGTTGTAAAGATCGCCACAGATGATGATTGCAACTTTGCCGAACTCAGTCTTAGCAGTCTTCACTGTATTGCCCGTACAGAACTTCATTGGCTCTTGAAACTTGCGGTGCCTAAGGATCACTTCTCCTTCACGGTTTATCAGGAGAGCGGAGTTATAGACACAGTCCTTATACGGTTCCAAGAGCCCAAAGATTACATACACGGCGTTATTCTTCGCAAGAGTGCTCACTCTCTTAACAATTTCACCATATAGCTTTGCTCCACTGAAGTCCCACTCTCTAAAGCCTGTGAGGCAGTACTCCGGGAAAACTATAAAATCGGGACTATGGTGTAATGCTTCTTTGAATCGTCTCTCAAACTCCTTCCAGTTAGTCTCAAAGTTTCCATCTTCAACGGGCATCGGGATTAGGGCAACTTTCACCTTACACACCAGAAATTAAGCAATAAAAAGTGCTAGAGTTTTAGTTTAAAGCCCTCCATCTCCGTGTTAATTGCCTTTAAAACCATAACATACACGTATGGCTTGGTTCCTTCTTCATCTTTTGCCCTTACAGCTCTTATTACAGTGGTTGCCAATTCTTCTAGGAGGGACATTACGTATCTGGAACCATCATCTAGGACATCTCTGTTCACAAAGTAAAATATGGTCTTTTTCTGGGAGTTCCCGTATTTCACAAGCAGGTCAAGGAGCATAAGGGCTTCAAACTTTGATTCAGCAAGCAAAAATACTCTAGATAAGCCTAAAACGACGACGATGGTTTGTTTGGTTTCATTTTGGGAGAAGTAGGGAGTGCAAGTTAATTCAAAATCCTTAATGAGCTTTGGAATGTCACTCGCGGGTAGTCTAGCAAGCACTTTGCCTACGTTTAAGCGACCACCAACTTTAATGACCTTTAAGTTCTCAAAAAATTCCGTTTCCAGCTTTGCAAGGCTTATCTGGGTTTTGTATAAGGATAGAGTATCGAGAATATCAATGACCATTACGTCATAGCCTTTTTTTCTAGCCCAGGTGAGCAAGTAGTAGAACCCCTTGTAGGGAAGTGTCAGTGAGTCATACTCCACTAGGGCACTCTCTCCCGGAACAATTGATTCCCATATTTTAGCCCCTTCGGTCATTGCCACCTCCACTTATATCACCATGCATAATTGTGGAATTCACTACTTATTAGTTTATTGGATTACAAAGACATCTTTGTAATGCACCCCATACTAGGAAAACTACCACTTCAGCTGTTTACTTAGGTTGAATGCTTTTTCTGCAAGCTCATCGGGAATATCAAATGGATTTTGGTACTTGCTGAGTTCTTTGAACAAAATATCGAACTGTTTCAGCGTTCCAAGGTTTTCACTTAGCATCATTTTTCGTTCCTCGTGTGGCTTAAAGGCGGCGGACATGATCTCTGTAGTTCACGGCGTAAAGGAAGATAACCTCATTAGAGGCATTGTTCTGGAGAATATATTCAAAACTCGCCCCTATATGCTCAAGCTCCCATCTGTTTATCTCAAATTCCGTATAGGCATCTTTTAACATCTCGTTATTTTTCTCTTTACACTGCCACCAAGAATATATCGAGAAGGCTGAAACTAAGAGTAATGCAATAAGAAGGAAAGACATGCCCTTCTTCATACAATCACCAAATTTTAATTCATTGATAAAGATTTAAAAACTCTTTTACATTGTAATTTTAAGTGATATCACCCTAGTTCCCATTAGATCGTTAGAGTTATAAGCACTTAAGTCTTTTGGTTGATTGGTGGTTGTTATGAACTTTCAGCAGGAAATCCTGATCATAAAATCCGAAATCTATCCGATAATCAGCAAACACTACCCGAAAAACACTCGCAGGGAAGTAATCAGCCTCTACGACCTGATAACCTTCGCAATACTAGCACACTTGCACTTTAACGGAGTTTACAAGCACGCTTACAGAGTCCTAATCGAAGAAATGAAGCTGTTCCCCAAAATCAGGTACAACAAACTAAC